>JBCCVH010000027.1:0-7460 GCA_039195685.1 Bacteroidota bacterium
GTAAAAAAGCTTGCAATTTTTGCTCAAAAAAAGTGTCCATTTTATGTTCAAAAACGTTGTTTATAGGCTCTAATCGTGTCTTAATTGAATACTTCAGGGTTAACTAACTAACCGCAAAAGAACTGTGCTAATTACGTCTTTAGCGCAACAAACCACAATAAACATACCAGCTGCTTTATACCATCCAAAGTCACTGATTGTTGTGCAAAACCCTTGCAATTCCTCGATAAGCTCTATAAATCCTTTAATATAAGGGCCATATTTTTCTTCCAGTTGTCCGAACTGATTTTTAGTGTCATTGATTTCTTTTCCGTGACCTTTTATCGAGCCAGATACATAAGTGGCACCTGCCTGTATAGCAAAGAAGACACCGAAAGCCGCCAAAATGGCAATCAATATAAAGAAGAGCTTATCTTTTAGATGAAGTTGTAAAATGCTTTTTCTAAACATATTGAAATTTGTGTTCAAATATTGATGATATAATACAATCCTAAATTTATGTAAAAAACAATAGAAAAGCAAATCTCTCTCTCTTTCAGCTAAAATAGGGGATGTGACAGGGGGAGTTATAGTGCATGGCTAATACCTTCTGCTATTTTTTTCATTTTGCTAGGGGGAATTTTCAATTTAGGTTGATGGATATCCATGCTATATTGGTCTGTAATAGGGATTAAATGCAGATGGGCATGCGGAACTTCCAAGCCCTGTATCGTCATCCCAATGCGCGCACAGACGATGACTTTTTTTATGGCTTTGGCCACCTTTTTGGCAAAGCACATCAGCGGCCCCATCGTTTTATCAGGCAAGTTAAAAAAATAATCTATCGCCTGCTTTGGTACGACCAATGTATGCCCCTCTGCTACAGGCGCAATATCTAAGAAAGCAATGTGGTGCGCATCTTCTGCCACGATATAGGCAGGACATTCCCGTTGGATAATTTTGGTAAATATAGTTGTCATCTCTATGGGTTAGCTATATACTACATATACTAAAGCCCCTAAAGATATACATTTTTCTTGAAAAAATGCTTTTAGAGACTATATCCACTCGTGACTAGCTTTTTGCTATCTTCTAGCCTTCTTTTGCTCCCATCCTTGTTATAGTGTTGACGCAAAAAATTTTTAATTAACTAAAAAGAAAAAACAGGCTATACTGCACCATATAAGCTATTTTTAAATTTTCTCTACACATTCTCTATACTTTGATGCACCTATTTTCCTGTAAAATGGCCAATTTAAACATCATGCGACTCTTCCTAACCTTTATATTGAGCCATAAACGAATATTTGGTGCGGAATATGAGATGCATAATCTCTTGTCTATTGCTATCGTCTTTACAGTAACGCTTTTCAAATCTTTGGATTGGATTACTTTTTGTTTACGGCTAATGCGGTACTATGCTGGATTGGTTTTCTTTTGCATCGCAGCACGATAAGTAAGTGCGCTTAAATAATGGGGCGTAAAGCGCTCTAAATCCACTCGCTTGCCCTTCATAAGCAAATCATAAGCCAGTGGCCCCATATCAGCTGCCCGAGGATATAGCCCCTTTGCAATCACCAAGCCTTCGGCTCCCTCTAGCACATCAGCATAGTGGTCAGCTCCATTGCCCAGCAAGTAAACCTTACCCTTATTTAGCCAAGGTTGAAAGGTAGCTAAAGTCACCTCACACACATGCGTCTCCCGCAGCAATTGCCCGCTGGAGCCAACAGTCCTACCATAACCATATCCCCTTCGTGCATCTAGCAAGCCATAGCGTATGCCTTCCTGTGACAAATCCCAAGATGCAGCCTGCGCTAGCAACACCTCTAAAGTGTCGATAGGGATCAAAGGGATATTGCTTGCAAAGCAAAGCCCTTTTGCCAAAGCCGTACCCATACGTAAACCTGTATACGAGCCAGGGCCTGACATAATGGCTATGGCACCCAAATCAGCCACGCCCATATGATGTGAGCTTAAGAGCGCCTTAATCGTCTGCGGCAATACTTCATTATGGGCCCTGTCGACATGATACTCCGATGTCCCTAGCAACTGCGTTTGCTCATGCAGCGCCACTGTCCCCATATCAGTTGCTGTACCTATACTTAAAATAAACATAGCCATATACCAAATATACTCATCTTTCTTGGCTACAAGCATATAAAAAAACCCACATCTCCCCACCAAATTACGTAAAATAATCCCAAAAACTATACGCTTCCCTTATGGCTTCCTACTACCTAGTTCAGCCTGAAATATAGCTAAACCTCTAAACTACACAAACTATGCGGTGATGCTGAGCAGTACAAAGCATCTAACGCCAATACGAGCAAAAGCATTGTCCTGAATCAAAGCTAAAAGCACTATTTTATGTTCAAAAACGTTATTTTTAGGCCTTAATCGTGTCTAAGTTGAATAGTTAAGGATTAACCAATTAACTAATGCGCTTGCAGCCAATTTTTCCCTACGCCCAACGAAACCTCAATAGGCACATCTAAAGGAATAGCCCCCGCCATCAGTTGAGGTATTTTTTCTTTCATCACGTCCACTGCTGTTGGGGCCACTTCAAAGATCAGCTCATCATGCACCTGTAGTACCATTTTAGCAGGTATTTTTTTCTTAGTAATCCAGTGGTCAATCTCAATCATCGCATATTGGATCAACTCCGCTGCTGTCCCTTGGATAGGCATATTAATTGCGTTGCGCTCGGCAAACCCTCGCATGGCCATATTTTTAGAATTGATATCGGGTAAAAAGCGCTTGCGCCCCATCAGAGTAGTGACGTAGCCTTTTTCTTTGGTGGTAGCGATGACATCATCCATATATTGCTTGATGGTAGGGAATTTTTCAAAGTAGGTCTCAATGATAAAAGCCGCCTCTCTGCGTGTGATATCCAATCGCTGGGCAAGCCCAAAAGCCGAAATTCCATAGATGATACCAAAGTTAACCATTTTAGCTTTGCGGCGCATCGCTGAAGTTACTTCCGCTGGGCTAACGTTAAAAATATGGCAAGCAGTCATCTTGTGGATATCCACCCCAGTTTTAAACGCTTCGATCATCGCCTCATCTCTTGCAAAATGAGCTATAATCCGTAGTTCGATCTGTGAATAGTCTGCTGAAATCAAAAAATAGGATGGAGCCCCAGCTACAAAAGCCCCTCGTATTTCCCGCCCACGCGCAGTGCGGATAGGAATATTTTGCAGATTAGGATTGGCAGAGCTCAAGCGTCCTGTGGATACCAGCCCTTGCTGATAAGAGGTGTGAATACGCCCATCTTCACCTACTAAAGCGGGCAAGGCATCTACATAAGTGTTTTTTAGTTTCTTTAAAGCTCTAAAAGAGCGGACTTCCGTTACGATCGGATGCTTCCTGACCAATTTGGCTAAGATGGCATCACCTGTGGCATATTGCCCCTTGGCCGTTTTGGTCGGTTTCTCCACGATGGTCAGCTTGTCAAATAATACCTCCCCCAGCTGTTTAGGGGAGCCGATATTAAAGGTTGTACCTGCTAAGGTATAAATTTTCTGCTCGATGGTGGTAAGGTCGTTGCCTAAGGTTTGGGATATCGCCGCTAACATCTCTTGGTCGATCGCTACACCTGTGGCCTCCATCTTGGCCAGTACAGGCAGTAAACCCATCTCCAGCGTGTAAAAAAGCTTATCTACTTGCTCTTGTACAAGTAAAGGTAGCATCTTTTCATAAATTTGCAAGGTAATGTCCGCATCTTCACAAGCATAAGGTACCAGTTGGTTGAGCGGCACTTGCGCCATATTCAACTGCCCCTTACCTTTGGGCCCAATTAAAGTATCTATTTCAATCGGGCTATATTGCAGATAAGCCTTGGCCAAGGCCGTTAAACTATATCGCGTATTGGGAGCCAGCAGATGGTGGGCAATCATCGTATCAAAAAATGGACCTTCCACCTGCAGCCCTGCTTGGTGTAATACCAGCAGATCATACTTTAAATTTTGGCCTACCTTGCGCTTTTTGCTTTTGAAAAGTGGTTGCAGTAGTGCTAAACGTGCTGCTGCCGCCTCTTGGTCTGTCGGGATGGGGATAAAAAAAGCTTTATGGGCCGTATCTGCTATCGCGATCCCAAGCAATGTGGCTGTATGAGGATCAAGCCCTGTGGTTTCAGTATCAAAGCAAAAAGAGGGTTGGGTACCCACTTTTTTTACCAACTTACGGATATCGGCCTCCTCGTCTATACAAGTATATGCTACAGGGATATCTCCATATTTTTTTAGCGCAGGCTTCCCATCAGGAGCCGCAGCAGATGCGTCAGTAGTAGCGGCTGCTTGAGTTAAGATTTGATCGGCAAACAATGGCAGAGAGGGCGCTGAAGGAGCCTTAAACGGGCCTAATAAGCGTTTCGCCAGCCGATTGAACTCTAAATCAGCTAACAGCGGACCCAGTAAAGCTGCATCAGGGCCTGTATACTTACTCGTATGCAGGTCAATATCGATCGGCACCGCTTGGTCAATCGTAGCAAGTTGCTTAGATAGGAGTGCTTGGTCTTTGTAAGTAGTGATCTGCTTTTGTAAAGCCCCTTTTAATGTGGTTGCTTTTTCGATCAAGCGCTCTACTGATCCAAACTGTGCGATTAACTTTTTGGCTGTTTTTGCCCCCACTTTAGGCACACCGGGTATATTGTCACTCGCATCTCCCCATAGTCCAAGGATATCAGGAATTTGGGTCACTTCTGCAACCCCCCAATGCGCCAGTACTTCCTTTTCATCCCATATCACAGCTGGCTTGCCGCCACTGCTTGGCTTATACAAATGTACATGGGGGTTGACGAGCTGGGCTAGGTCTTTATCTGCGCTCATAATATAGACCTCATATCCTTTTTGGGTTGCTTTTTGCGAAAGGGTGCCAATAATATCATCAGCTTCATAACCTTCAAAACCTATCGAAGGGATATGAAAAGCCCCTAAGAGCTCTTTACTGTACGGAATAGCGGCCGTGATCGCTTCGGGCTGCTCTTGTCGCTGGGCCTTATAGGCTGGGTAAAGCTTTTTTCGCCAAGTGGGCGCTTTCATATCAAAGGCCGCGATCACATGAGTAGGGGTTTGCTTTTCTAACACCTCAACCAAGGCATTAGCAAACCCGAGTAAAGCACCTACTGCCACTCCTTTGCTGTTCGTACGTGTGTATTGATGTAAGGCGAAATGGGCGCGATAGATCAGCCCCATCGCATCTATTAGGAAAAGTTTCTTGGGTGCTGCCATGGGCAAAGTTAGTGTAAATAATGGCCAATTGCAAATTAGAGGCTCTGCTTCCCGCAGCACGATGCTATACATCAATGGCTATTTTTTGCCTATTTTATGTTTTGAATAACTCAAATATGCTAGCGAGTATGTTATCTGCTCCAAACCAATCCGATCTTAGCACATACACAAAAAACCTAAGCACCTCAGAGGGCATTGGGGCTAGTGATTAATCCAAGATATAGCAAGCGTTTTCTTTTTCCTAGAAAATGATTTAAAACTTGTAGGTGGCCATTAGCTAGAAAATAGGTAATGCTTCTAGTGCCTGAATAAGTTGTGGTAAGGTTTTTTGTCCTTTTATGGTTTGGATTCGCACTCCTTTAGCATTGAAAATAATTAGCGTGGGAATATTGACGATCTGATAGGCTTCTGCAGTATCGTCGTTTTCATCTATGTTCACCTTGAGTATTTGTAACTTACCAGCGAAATGCTTTGCTAATGCCTCTATCGTGGGCTTAAATCTTGAACAGGGGCCACACCAAGGTGCCCAAAAATCGGCAACGATAGGGAGCTTGGTTTTTTTAACATAATTAGAGAGGAGATTCCTTTTTACATCGATAATTAAATTTGATGACATAGTAATAAAATTGACTTTGTTAATCTTTTTCTGTTTTTCTCGCCCAAGCATTTGCTATAGGTGATTAGGTATGGCTTGGTTTTTTAGCCATTTATACGTCTATATAAAGGCAAGCCAAAGGTACAAAATTTTAGTCAGCCGTGCAAATAAATAATGCATCTTAAATACTTACTAGATAGGACAATTTAGCAGGGGGCTGATGCTGATGATTGTTCAACATGTTGATTTTGCCCTTAATGTTATATGCTAAAAGGGAAAACAATTTTATGGGATAGGTTTAGGCATACTTGGCTTGATGGTGTTTTTAACGGCTGTGCAATGCGCAAAATAGTATCTCCGTGGATAGTTGTACAAAAAGGTGTCCCATTTTATGGGCAAACACATATGCAATGCAAGGCTATGTAGTTTGGACAAGATAGGGGCTAAGCCATATGCGTTTAGCTGTAGCATCAGCTTTGTGGTGACATCTATTAAAAGATAAATGGAGAATAGTATTAGGGCAGTTTTTTCCAAAAATAGGAAAAAACTGCCTATGATTCACTTTGTATTGCGTTAAATTAATCGAAAATTAAGCATCAGTCATTTGTAAATAGTATATTTGGCCTATTGTTATAAGCTAAAACCCTAACCTTTAATTTAATATTATGAACTACCACGTGAAAAAACGATTTTACCTTATAAAAATAGGCTTACTTTTGCTCACAGCGCTTTGTGCTAAAACGCATGCTAGCACAGGGGGTTGGCAAAGCAAGCTATTGAGCCATTTACCCGAGCCATCTGAATTGAGTGATAAGGCTACAATCATTTCTGCTACTATATTGTATAGCATAGATACAAGCAGCTGCTATGATTGGTTCACAAGCATGAACAAGCGCAATGCGCGCAGGATGGGAAGGTCTTTTATGGCTCAGCTTTGGAAAATCGTATGGCTGGGTATGGTAGTGGCTGTGGCTTCGCAAGATGATGATATTAATCCTAAACTTATTATATGGGTTGCAATTAGTAAGCTCATAGTAGATAGCTTAGAATGGTTGGTCCGTAGTAATTCCAAAATCGCTACAATGCTGTCCTACTGGTCGCTTGGATTGGCTATGATACATTTGTGTGTACGAGTAGCAAAAAATCAAACTTTAGCTAATTACAGCGCCTCATATGATGCTTTCGTGTTGGCTTTTGGCCTATACTATTTAGTATCTTTTGTACAACGCAACGAATACAAAAAATATTTTGCAAATAAACTACGAGACCTTGAAAAGAAAATAATAGGCCCCGAGAATACAGAAGGCTATCTCTTCTCTATGTATAAAATCTTTAGCTACTGTCTCTTTAGTTGTCTTGTAGGAGCGGCATGTCATTTTATTTCCTCAGCAGTACCAGTACCAGGTCTGTTCAATCAACTGTGTCTACGGGTTGGTTTTACATTCTCAAATCTAGCTTTAATCGGTCGCAAAATATAATAGAAAATTGGGACAATATCGCTCCCCAATGATGCATCGGGGTCGTCCATTTCTTGGCTCTATTCTTTCCAAACAGCTCTTTTGTTGTTTTGAAGCTTCTTTTACAGCTTCTTCTTTTAGTTGTTCCCATACAGGGTTTTTACTTCGTTCATAGTCATTAATACTAAAAATTTCAGGGCA
>JBCCVH010000028.1:0-7416 GCA_039195685.1 Bacteroidota bacterium
AGCAGGCTTAGCCTCTTCCTCTTTCGGTGCTGTCTGAGTTGTCTTTGCAGTAGTAGCAGCTTTAGCAATAGTCTTTTCTACTTCTTTTGAAACAGCAGGCTTAGCCTCTTCCTCTTTCGGTGCTGTCTGAGTTGTCTTTGCAGTAGTAGCAGCTTTAGCAATGGTCTTTTGTCCTTCTTTTGAAACAGCAGGCTTAGCCTCTTCCTCTTTCGGTGCTGTCTGAGTTGTCTTTGCAGTAGTAGTAGCTTTGGCAGTAACCTTAATAACCCCTTCTTTTTGCTCTTCAAGCTTGGTAGAAGCTCCTTTTTGGGCTTTTACGCCCTCAGTTTCTAGTGAAGGTTGACCTTCTTCCATTATTGCAAGGGGATCACTGGGTTGCTCTCCAGCAAGTGGTGTAGTTGTTGTTTGCGTTTGGATACCACCTATTCTCTTCCTGCTACCAAGCTGTGGTTGACCTTCGCCTTCATTTTCTTGAGCCATTGTATTGTCACGATTGGCTTTATCCGCAGTCCATAATTCATTCCCTTCTGCCATTTTTATGGCCAAATAATCTAGCACCAGCTTAATAGCACTACGTTTATCATCATTACAAGCAATAGGATAGTCAATAGGATCTGGTGAAGCATTAGAGTCTACAATAGCGAAAATAGGCAGTCCTAATTTCTTAGCTTCGCGTACAGCGGTACATTCAAGGTTTACATCTACAACAAAAAGAGCTGATGGCAAACGCTTTAGTACAGTCATTCCACCGAGTAAGCTTGCCTGCTTCTTTTTCGTGCGATCTTCGATTAACCGCTCTTTTTTAGTAAGGTTCAAATAGCGTTTGCTTTCTTTAGGAGCCTCTTCTGTGGTTTTTAGAGTAGCTAGCTCCTTTAGCCTTTTCCTAAAGGTAGCAAAGTTGGTAAGGGTGCCTCCTAGCCAGCGTTTGGTCACATAAGGCTGATCTAAGGCTTTTGCCACATGAGTCACCACTGGGCTTGCCTGCTTTTTACATCCTACAAAGAGCACTTTCTCCCCTTTGGCCAAGAGCGCTTTTAAAGCTTCTCCTGCCTCTTGGAGCTGTATAAGTGTCTTTTTTACATCAATAAGATGATAGTCGCCTTTTTTCATAAAAATAAAAGGCTTAAAGCTGGGATTCCATTTTTTAGAAAGGTGCCCATAATGCACCCCTGCGTCAAATAGCTGCTGTATCGTAAGTGTATTCATAATAAAAGAGTGGATTAACGCTTCACAAAAGGTCTGGATTTACGAGCTTTGAGCTTACCATATTTTTTGCGCTCGACACGTCTAGGGTCTCGGGTAAGTAATTTTTTTGCTTTGAGAGCGGCCTTAGTATCTGGGTCATCTGCCTTGAGAGCCCTGCTAATCCCGTGCCGAATAGCTTGTCGCTGGCCTGTTGTCCCGCCACCAGTCACTTTTATAACGATATCATACGCGTTGAGTTTTTCTGTAAAACGAAGCGGCGATACCACTTCCTCTTGGTGAAATTTATTAGCGAAATAGGTAGGCAAAAGTTGCTTATTGATGGTGATTTTCCCTGTGCCAGGGGTCATCAATATTTTTGCTGTAGCGCTTTTCCTTCTTCCTGTAGCTTGTATAAGAGCCATATATCAAACAAGTATCAATTAATTTTCTTTGGGTTTTGGGCAGTATGTGGGTGATGCTCCCCTGCATATGTCATTAGGTTTTTAAACAATTGCCGTCCTAGCTTGGTTTTAGGCAACATGCCCTTTACCGCTTTTTCAATAATGCGAATAGGATATTTTGCACGGACAACTTTTGGAGTCATCTCTCGCTGCCCACCTGGATAGCCTGTGTAGCGTATATAGCGCTTATTTTTTTCTTTTTGTCCTGTAAACAAAACTTTATCTGCATTGATCACAATCACACGGTCTCCACAATCTACATGAGGGGTATAATAGGGCTTATGCTTCCCACGCAACAGTATGGCTATACGACTTGCGATGCGACCTACAACTTGGTCTTTTACATCCACTACTACCCATGCTTTGTTTACAGTAGCTTTATTAGCACTTATGGTCTTGTATTTCAGCGTATTCATGTTGTTTATCTTGAGGTGCAATTTTAGCAAAAATATTTGATAACACCAAGATGATGAATAATATTAGCTTTTTTATCCTTAGCAGTCTAGACAATAAGAAGCGTTTTCTACCCAACGCATTTCCTAAGCCTCAGCAAGCTACATTAGCTCTCCTGAGTTTTCAGTGTGATCTGTTCAAAGTTCTTTCTCCACTATTCACGCTCATCCTCATCCTCTAAATATTCATCCTCATCCTCTAAAGTATTACCTCCCATTTTTTGGTCGTTAGAGATTGCTAATGCTCTTTTGAGCGTTACATCAAGATAAAAAATTTGTTTAAATCTCTTACTCACCCATGCACTAGCCTTATCGAAAGTACGGCTTACGATTTTTTTTCTGGCAATTTCTTGTTGTACTTTGATGTAGTCTAGGAGTTGTGTCTTCAAGTCCTGATCTTCTTTTTTGTGGACTATCGTGAGAAACTGGACATTGGTATCATAAATATCTTTGATCGACAAATCTGCACCTGCTTCTATTAAACATCTCGCTATATACCATTTTTGCTTTTCGATCGCCTTGAGGAGCCATGTCTTGCCTTCACTATCTTGTTCATTTAAGCTGATCTCTAGTTTACGATGCTCAGTGATAAGCGCTTTGGCAATGTGTGTATATGCTGGTTTTAGTAGTTGACTATAGAGTTCAGGGAGATAGCTGTCCTGCTCTATTGTATCTAAAGCAAAAAGACTAGACCAGCTATCTTCGTTAAATATGTTAGCGATCCAGCTTTTTCTCCAAAACTTTTTAGCCTTACCATATAGTTGATAAGAAAGTTTTTGTTGGGGTTTAAGTTTATAGTCTTTTAGAGACTTTACCAAAATTAACAATTGCTCACCCATATTGCTATCAATATCTAATATGGTTATTTTGGTGATGTTATCCAAGGCTTCTAGTAGTGTGCTAATCCCATTATGTTCTGTTTGGATAATTTTAGCGCTCTTTGCTAACTCTAGCGTGTTGTCTATTACCTTATTTGCTTCTTGTATTATAGGGGGTATATTCCAATTGTTAGCATTGACTACAGATATGAAATTATCTATCTTAATCTTTAGAGATTGTAAAGTTTCCACTTTAAATGTAAGTAAGTGTATGTCTTTTAGTTCATCGGCCAAGCTTAAGAGTTCCGATATCTGTTCTCTTTTCGTATCTAATTCGAGGGCTTTGCAATCATCATATGCCTTAATAATGACCTTTTTAGCTTCTTCGCCTAGATTATTTGTGTCAATTTGCTTCAAAGCTTTTTCCAACTTATAATATTTATCTACGAGCAAATTTGATTTTTTTGAATCTATCAATACATTATCTTTGCAAGTGTCAGCTATTGATTGAGCACATTCTTTTATCTCTGATAGATTTTGGTCGTTTTTGTTATGTACATCCAGCACTTCTTGCGCCAAATATTGCATATCCGATATAATTGAATATTTTGCTAGCACTCCCATGTGGCTATAGATAGCAAAAACTGCTTCAAATTCCGCTTTACGGTCTTCAGGGACATAGTCAATAGGTCTACAGCCGTTAATGTCTTCTTGCGCTATTTGTGCTTTGGTGTAGTGCCCTGCTTTTAATAGTTTATGCAGCCATGTAATATCATTATCGATCCCGAGGCAGGCATAGTGTAAAGGATTGCGTCCAGCTTTTTCTTTTTGCGCAAGCTCTTCCAGCATTTGTTTCGAAGACAAAAAGATAAATTGTCTAACCTTATTGCTTTTACGCTGGAAAGGACGCTCTTTGATATAGGCAAGCATACCAGCTGCACTAGGGCTCTTTAGAATTTGTGCAGCGTTCAAGTCTACATATTGATTAATGAACTTAAAGAGCGCTTTTTTCTGTGCATTTGTTTTAGATTGACCATAGTTTACATAGTATAGCGGGGTACGGCCCATATGATCTGTTGCATTAAGCCAACGTTCTAATTGGACGGGTTTATCTTTCGCATATTTTTCTAATAGCGCTAGCTTGTTATCGATGATCGCTACGTGGGCATTGTTAAATCCATATAGCTTTTTTTGTGCGTTAGGGATCACAAAACGGTACGTTTCATAAAGCTTGTCCACCACACCAGTTTCATCGGAAGTGCTATAATTGCCAGCTTTTTTATGCCAATATCTATTAGCCATAATAGCACAATACACAGGATAAGCTTTCCACATCCGTTTTATTCGCTCTAATTCAGCCGTTGAAGGTGTAGGATTTACTACCCCGTGTATAAATTCTCCTTGCTTTAATAGGTAGCGGCATTTTAGAGCTTGCACTACGGTTTTATCTTTCAATAATGTTGTCAAAACTGATGGGGCATCATCTTTTTTGGTAGCTATTAAAGCTTTGGCAGCGCTAATCACATAAGGATTATTGATCTCACATACTTTTCCTATGACATCATAAGCGCCATCTTTGATCATGGTTTCAAGTAGGTTACGAGGCATATAGCTAGCAGGATAGCTAAGATAAGCTACAAGGCCGAAAATATTGTCTTTTTTATAGAGAGAAGCAGCTGTCGCGTTTGTCTTACACTTATATTTGCTTTGATAAGTCACTAAATTATTTCCTTCATATTTTTTTATGATGTCTAATTTTTTAATCACTTCTTTGGCGTTGTTCTTTTGATCCCTTAGCGCTTTCTTGATGAGGCCTAGTGGGGTCATTTTATTGTCGTCCACCATGCATAGTGCTATTTTAAAGCTTTCTTGGCTGATGTTTAATAATGTCTCGAATTCTTCAACTGTAGCCTTAGCAACCACTTTAGGCAAGATTCTATGTAATATAGTTTTGTTCGTATGGTATAGGGTAAAGTATCCTTCGTATTTTTCTAATTTATTACTAAGCTCTTGTATCGAATCTTTATCTGTTAGTTGAGTATGCGCCTTTGCTTGTGTTTCTTTTTCTTTTTCTATTCCTACTTTTTTCTCAAGTTGTTCGTGCATAGCGTCAACCTCCGAAAGTATAGGTACATCTATTTCGCGCACCAGTGCTTTATTGTTTTGTACCATTTTTTGGCTGGGGAGATCACATTTGGATAACTGCTCCAAGAGTTTGAGATAGTTGTACTGCCCTAAGTAAGTGGTAGGCTTTTGCTGAGACATAGCGATTTGTAGCAAATCGCTTCCATATTGGGCCCAAATAGCCCCAAAAGCAATTGCCTCTTCTCTTTGCCACTTGCCTATTTGCTGCCAGTTGGATTGCTGTATGGCTTTTTCTACAGCGGCTTCGGTAAGCTGGCCTTGTATATCGAATGTTGTGGTGAGATATAAACACATATCGGTGCTTTTCTTCTTATCCAGCCATAGCTTGGCATAATTTTGTGCAGTTCTGTCGAAGGCATCTTTTTCCTCACACAAAGTTCTAAAGTCTGCATAGTGTAGAGATAAAAATTTTATGGCTTCTATATCGCCAAGTAGCGCTGCAATATGGCATATATTGCGACTATTGTCTTTTTGTTTGACGACAAAAAACTTATTTATAGCCTGAAGGTAGCCATCAAAGCTAAGGTTCCCGAGCTCCAGCTCTTTGGCTTTGGTTTTATAGATATGTAAAAAATCAATTTCTGCTTGGGTAGGTGCTAGGACGTGATATTGCAAAAATCGGAGATGTTGTTTTTTTGCAGGGTCTTTTACCAGCAAGAAGTAATCATCAGGTGTAAGTCCAAAATAATCTTTTTGTTTCCAATAGACCTCATATTTGAGTATTTCATTGCGGTTGAAATATTTTGTACAGCAAAGTTCTAACTTCTTAGGTGCTTTCTGTAGGACACAGGCATGAAAGAAAGTCCGCATGTTGTCAAATTCCACTTGCTCCACCGCACGGCGATCTTCGGGGTTAACTTGGGCAAATTTATTAGCATCAATATGTATATAACTTTTGAGTTTTTCTACTTCTACCTCTAGTCTTTGCTGGTATTCGTCTTTATGGTCTAGGGTAAGCTTGATAGGATTATGGGGATCATTAGCGGCAAGAAATAAGTCTGAAAAGGTTGTTTTCATTCTTTGACTATGGTTTTTTTCGATATGCTTATACATTTGATAGCCCCGCAAGCCACCTATTTGAATAATATAGTATAGTAGACACTTTTTTTTAGGGCTCGTAGCGGCTAACTTATGTAGATAGTTGACCATCGATTCCACACTAGGGGCACTCAAAAGGAGCTTACGTGCTTGCTGCCAAAACTTGTCATCTTCTTTTCTATCGGCTTTTAATGTGCTGAGCAAGCTTTCTATTTCGTCTTTATGCGCTACATCACTACGCAGATTGGAAAGTGTATTTAAGGGCTTTTCCCATTGACTTTTATCATTATTACCATAAATACTGAAGAGAAAGTTTTTCACATCACCGAGCTTTCCTTTTTCTATAGCTAGCGTAAGTGCCTCTTCACTCTTTTTATCATCTTCTCTTATATTAACAACATCTTTTTCATCAAAATAATCCACAATATGCTTGATGGCATTTAGCGGGTTTTCTGCTAATATTTCCGCTTGTAGTGGTTTGAGATTTGAAAATTTGCAATATCGGTGATAGTAAGCCATAGCTGTATTGCCTCTACTATCTTTTGACTCAAAAAGCCTTAAACTAATCGGTCGATCTACCAATAGGCGGAGGAGATCAGGATCACCATGATTAAATGCATAGTGCAGAATATTTTGCTCGCTCTGAAAAGAAAGGCCAGTAAGTTTATCGTAATCCGCTTTTGCTTCTTGATAGCTTTTCGCCTTATAGATGTTGGTTAGGTACTTGTTTACTTGATCGTTTTCTTCTTGGCTGTATACATCAAGCTTTACTGGTTTTTCTTCCCAAAAACCCAAGTAATATGAAGATAAAATGAGAATAAGCAATGTGATTATACCCCCTGTTATTAATCGTATTTTTCTTTTCATATTTGAATATAAAAACGCATTGTAGTGCTGGCAAAATCTACTCAAAAATTCACTAAAAACAAAATTTTCAGCAATATCACCTACTCAACAGCTATAAAAACCTATGAGCCCTAGGAACCGTAGCGCTAGTTGTAATTACGCAACCGTATAACTTGACCTGCTACTGCTATTTAGTAGCGGCTTCTTGCGACCTAAAATTCCTCACGCACTTTTCCTTTCACTACAACATCTGCCCTGCAAGTTTAGTGATAGCGGATTACAAACACTTCGTCTGAGTACGTCAGCTATGGCTTAGTTGTTGATCACCATAGCAGCACTGATTTCACTATGATGGTGAAAACCACAAGCACAATCCTGTATCCTTATAAATAGCGGCATTTTTCCTTGTCGATGTTTACATAACTAAGAAGCATTTGGGTATAGCTTGTATTTATAGGTTTGCATTATGCT
>JBCCVH010000029.1:0-7107 GCA_039195685.1 Bacteroidota bacterium
ACGTGCTTACACACCATTTCTCCCAAATAGACACCTAAGGCCAACAGTTTGCGATCTACTGATATTTGTTTACTGTCATCATTATTGGGCACACCCTCCTTTTGGCATATTTTACCGATGGATTGCAAACTTTCTATGCTAAAATCAAACGAAAGCCGCTGTGCCTTGAAAAGCAGTTTTGCCAATGCCAACAATGCAGCAATTTCCTTTTGTAATGATGTCATGAGCAAATAATTTAGTAGATGGCCTCTGCTTCAGATCAGTATAGAAGCTATAAGCAGGTTATGCTTGGGCAGCTGTTACCTTTCTTTACTAATATCCTAATATATACAAATTTGCCTTTATAAGCAAAAAATGGCGACTATACTGTTGTTTTCGGATGGGAGCCCAGCGCCTCTTATGCAGCAAACGTTTCGTATAGTATGTCGAATAAAGCGTTTTCACCCCAACGATCCCCACAAAGTCCAGTAAAAATGATCCTAGTACACTAGCGGTAGCCGCCTAGCTATGCGTTTAGTTTTCTCGATTGGCCAACGCCTTAGTCGTACGGGCACCTAGCTTTTTGATCTGCTCCACTTTAGTGATCATATTACCTCTACCCCCTTCTAGCTTCTTAAAGGCCTGTTCGTAAGTCTTTTCTGCCATTTTTAGCTGATGCCCTATTTTTTTCAAATCTTCTACAAAACCCACAAACTTATCATAGAGCAAGCCGCTTTGACGCGCTATTTCTAGTGCGTTTGTATTACGCAAGTCATTTTTCCAAATATGTGAGATAAAAGGCAAAGCCGCCCTTAGAGTAGCAGGTGAAACCAATAGAATATTACGCTCAAAGGCCTCTTGAAAAAGGCTTGGCTCATGTTTGGTTGCTACATAAAAAGCAGGGTCTATGGGCAGTAACAACAAGACAAAATCCAGTTGTTTTAAGTCATATAGCTGCACATAATTTTTCTCATGAAGCGATTTGATATGGTTTTTAAGCGATTGAATATGCTTCTTTAAATACTTGGCCTTTTCTGTCTCATCGTTGGCATTAAAAAACTTCACATAATGCACCAAGGACACCTTGACATCCATGACGATATTGCGCCCTCCTGGTAATTTGATAATAATATCAGGGACATAACGTTTCCCCTCTGCTGTGGTAAAGCTTTCTTGCACAAAGTATTGCTCATCTTTTCGTAAGCCTGTACTTTCTAAAATTTGCAGCGCATGCATTTCACCCCAAGTCCCCTGCAGTTTATTATTGCCCAGGATCGCTTGGGTCGCTTTTTGAGACTCTTCATGCATCTTTTCATACAAACTATTGACCTTTTCAAACTCCTGCTTGAGTGCCATATTCCCTTTGATCGACACTTGCTGTGTATCAGCTACCTGCTTTTGAAAATCCCGCAATTTTTCTCGCAAAGGCAACAAAATATCCTCTATTTGCTTTTTATTCTGCTGGGTAAATTTTGCACTCTTCTGCTCTAATAGCTCATTAGATAAATTTTTAAACTGCAGCAGCAACTGCTCTTTCATAACCTTGGCCTGTTGCTCCCCCTGCGAAAGCTGATTGGCCAAATGTTTATTTTCAATCGTTAAAGCCGTTACATCCGCTCGGAGCGCTTCTTTAGTCTGTACGATCTTCTCCAGCTGTGCCGCTTGGCCTTGCGCTTTTTTCGTGGTGAGCTTAAGTTGTATGGCCACTTTTTCGTACTTCAGCTGCTGCCAAAAAAGCCCCATACAAAGCATCACACACAATGCGCCTAATAATATGTAAACAATCATATACCTATCCTATATAGGCCTCAAACAAATACTGGGTGAAGCCCTATCTAAAATCCCCAAAAGATAAGTATTTCAGACAGCTTCTCCCAATTCATTGAGCTTAGCTCTATTCCACCGCCGCGTGATATGGATGAGGAAATAGACAAGAGGCGTATCCAATAAAGCCAGTAATACCTTGCCAAAGTATTCATTTATGGTAATGTACCACCATGCCCAATGGTTTCTACTGCCCGATCCCAGCAAAAATAGCTCAATCAAAAAGACATGAACCCCAAAGAAGACTACCGTATCCACCAATTGGCTTATAATGGTAGCCACGTTATTTCGGAGCCATAGATGCCGCCCTTTTGTCCTTTTTTTTAGCTTGGCAAACAAATAAATGTCCAAAAACTGCGAAACAAAATAAGCCAACATGGAAGCCCCCACAGTAGAAGCTACCAGTTTAAACGTTTGCTGAAAAAGCACATTGTCTCCAGGCGAATCAGGATGACAAGGCAAACTTCCTATTAGCAACACAATCATAAGTAAGCTAATATTGGTAAACCATCCTGCCCATATGGCCAGCTTCGTACTTATATGCCCATAAACTTCAGAAAGCACATCGGAAAAGATAAAGGTAAACACATAGGTAAACAACGCTGCTGTAATACCCATTTGAAACATGGCAAGGAGTTTTACAATATACAAGCCCGAAAACAAACATGCCCCGCAAAAGCACATGAGAAAAAACTGAAAGCTCCAAAAAATACGTTCAGGCGCTTTCTTTTTGCGATATACTGGTAAAAAACGCCAAACACGGTTGGTGAGATAGAGCATACCGCCCAAAACCACTGCTGCGAATATATAGCCTAAGACATTACCCCAAATTAGTCCCCTACTATTCTGTCCAGCAAGATAAAGAACTCCGCCTGTCAATAGATGGCCTAATAGCCCAGCACATAATGTATTCCCTACAGCAGACCATATTAGATTCTTTTTTATGCGCTTGGTATATTTTTTGTACCAAGGAATAAGCGTACCTAGATAAGTACATACCCAAGTAAATATAATTTCTACTGGAGGCTGTGTCTCCCATAGCGCTGTCTTTACATTTTCTTTCGAGGAAGAAGGGAAAAATTTCAAAAAAAGCTCCACCCAAAACAAAAAGAAAACCATTATCCCTACCGTCATAAGGGCAATTTTATGCCGATAAGCGGTACCGTAGCGGAAAGACAAGATATACAACCCCAAAAAGTAGCCAGCATGCAACAAGATACCACATGAGCACGGCCACATTAACATTATGATATACTTATTTGCTAAGAAAAAGCCTAAGACTAAAAAATTGAGTAGCAGTGCACTACCAACAATAGAAAAGCGTGTTGACCTTAAATAAAAATTCATTTTCAACTAATTTTTAGTACCGCAATATACATCTCTCTTCCAAAAAAGAGGCCAAAATTTGCATAAAAATACTTTTCGCTTCATTTCTTATCATACTATGGTTAAAAAATATACGCACACCTAGTTGCTGATAGCAGCGCGCCTACGTGCTTCTTATAATACGAATTATTTGCAAAACGACCAACCTATCTGCGTGAAAAACCCATAGACAATAGGACTCCAACTGCTCTCCCTAGCTTATATTGGATATAGACACGATAATCAGCGTTCTTGGCTATCCTGTAGCCTATGCCAATTGGGCTAATAAATTATCCAGTGTACACCTTTGCTGCAGGTAACGAGGCAAATCTGCAATAGGGAGCCGCTCTTGTGCTTTAGTGTCTCTAAAACGTATAGTCACCTGTCCATCGGCTAATGTGTCATTATCTACGGTAATACAATAGGGTGTCCCAATCAAATCCTGTCTAGTATAGCGTTTCCCGATAGACCCTCCTTCATCATAAGCCAAGGAAAAAGAGGGAGATAGTGCCTTAAAGATAGCCTGCGCTTGCTGTACCAAAGGCGGTTTTTTCACCAAAGGCAATATTGCGGCCGAGATAGGCGCTAGTGCTGGAGGGAATTTCAGATAAGTACGGTTTATGCCCTCTGCTGCTGTTTGGGTAAACGCGTGGCAGAGCATAAGCAACACCAGTCGATCACACCCTACAGATGTTTCGATCACATGCGGGATATAGGATTGATTGCGCTGTGGATCAAAATAAGTCAGTTTCTTTTTAGATAATGTGGCATGGTTTTTCAGATCAAAATCCATTCGAGCGTGAATACCCTCCACCTCTTTAGACCCAAAAGGAAAAGCATAGGTTAAGTCAACCGCCTCGCTAGCATAATGTGCCAGCTGCGTATGCGGATGCACTGCCATATCTTTATCAGGAATACCAAGTACTTTATACCATTGTTGGCGCTTCGCTGTCCAATGGGTAAACCATTGCTTATCGTCACCTGGTGGGATAAAAAACTGCATCTCCATTTGCTCAAACTCGCGCATCCGAAAGATAAACTGGCGGGCTACGATTTCATTCCTAAAAGCTTTACCTATTTGGGCTATACCAAATGGCAATGGCAAGCGGGTACTTTTTTGTACGTTGAGAAAATTAACATAGATGCCTTGTGCTGTTTCTGGACGTAAGTAAACCTGATTGGTTTCTTTTTCTACAGCACCCAACTTGGTAGTCAACATCAAATTAAATTGCTTTGTTGCGGTCCAGTCGCTTGTTTTTGCGATTGGACATACGATATCTGCTTTTTTTAATAACTTGGTAAGGCCACTACCATCTGCTTTATTGAGAAGATCGTGCATCTCAGCCAGTAGAGCTTCGCCTGCTTTGGCGTTGCCTTGCTCGATCAAGGTAGCTGCATGTGTTTCGATCAGTACATCTACACGGTACCGCTTCTTAGAAACCCGATGATCCACCTTCCAGTCATGAAAGCCAGCTACGTGACCAGAGGCTTCCCATACAGCTGGGGCCATTAAAATAGCGGCGTCTAGTCCTACAATATTATGATGTAGCTGGGTCATGCTGCGCCACCAAAAGTCCTTTAGCTTTTGCTTGAGCAACACCCCATAAGGGCCATAATCATAGACGGCTTGTAAGCCTCCGTAGATTTCACTCGAGTTAAAGAGAAACCCATGCGCTTTGCTATAGGCGATGAGTTGTTGCCATTTAGTAGTTGTCTCCATAATAAATAGTATTGGTTTTGCAATGTGGCTAGGCCCAATGTGACTGGGTTAGTAGAAAGTAGAGCCGTTGATTTGAGGTTGGGGCACATCACGCTCAGTGCCGCTTGCAAGGAATACTGGGTTACGGTATTGCGTATTTTTAATCACTATGGGTGCTGTGTCGCTAGCAAGATGCTAAGGCTAGACAGTATACCAAAAGCTACTTGCCAAGTGTTTTGGCTATTGCGGCCTGTCTAGATTGTAGATCGTTTACTATTTTATCTTTAAAATCTTTTTCTTCCTTTAAGGCTTGTAGCAAATCTTGATAAGCCTGCTCTCGTTCCTTTACAGCGTTGGTGGTATCTTGCTTGGCGCGCTTTAGTTGTATCACAGCCCATGCTTTTTGGTCAAATATGTTGATATGTTTATCTAAACTAGATCCAATAAACTTCCTACCATAGTAATTTAGGCTACTTTCTTCATAGATAGGTATTTCTTTTGAGATCGGGGGCTGGGGGGCTAGTAAGGTGTAAGCAAGTATGATGCACAATAAGGCTGCTAGTCCGATTTGAAAATTACCGCGACGATAAAAGGGAATCTCTACTTTCCTTCCATAAGAGGGTTTATCTATGGTCTTTTTTGCCAAGGTTAGGGAGGTATTGTGAGGCGTGTCTTGGGCTAAAAGTTGCTTTGCAACAGCCTTTTGTGTTTTTGGAGTTAGCCTTTTGCTTTGTAAATTTGTGGCTTTCGCGCGCTTGCTACTTTTAGTTAGCGTCTTTTTGGTAACTGTGGCTGTTTTTTTTAGGACTGTAGTAGTTTTTCTTGTAGCTGCAGCTTTCTTTTTGGTAGCTGTGGCTGTTTTTTTTAGGGCTGTAGTGGTTTTTCCTGTAGCTGCAGCTTTCTTTTTGGCAGCTGTGGCTGTTTTTTTTAGGGCTGTAGTAGTTTTTCTTGTAGCTGCAGCTTTCTTTTTGGTAGCTGTGGCTGTTTTTTTTAGGGCTGTAGTGGTTTTTCTTGCAGCTGCAGCTTTCTTTTTGGTAGCTGTGGCTGTTTTTTTTAGGGCTGTAGTGGTTTTTCTTGTAGCTGCCGTTTTCTTTTTGGTAGCGTTAGCTGCCTTTTTTGAAGCTGTACGCGCCTTACTTATAGATGTGCTAGACGTAAGTGACACATTATTTTTAGCAGGCTTAGCGGCACTAGTTTTTGCCTTTGCTTTAGTGGTTGTGGTAGTAGTAGCTTTTGCGTGGCTAGATTCGCTAGTCTTTTTCGGTACCTTAGCAACACTGCGGGCGGTAGTAGACTTAGCAGTTTTGCTACGGGCTATCTTAGCGGTACTTTTGGGCTTAGTATTTTTTTTTTGAGTAGCCTTGCGGGTAGCAGCGGGCTTGGCTGTCTTGGACTTGGCTACACGCTTTTTGGGTGTTGCCTCAGTGGCTGGGTCGTCTATACCTGCTATCCCTACTAAATCCTCATGGGTAAATTCAATTGGGGGCTCGTCACTGTCGATATTACCCATCAGCGCATGGACTTTTTTGGCAAGTTCTTCTGTATCCATCTTGCCTCTCCTCCAGATGCCGATGTTGTAAAGGTCCTTTTCTTCAACTTTGTTATCAGGAGCTTTCTTAGATGTTTTCTTATTCATGATTGTTTGCTTTTAGATGATGTTTGTACATATGTTTAGGGCCTTTTAATCCTAGCAAGTTTACACTTAATTCCATACGTTTATTCGCCCATGAGCGGAAAAATAGCAAGCCAAAAAACAATATATAAAAAAATAAATTTTTATTTTTGTTAATTTAACAAATGATTTATAAAGAGCTCTGGTTTACAAGCAACATAAGGATTAGCTAGCGCATCTTTACACTATTTTGATGCTGTGCAAAAGCATGTTAGCCAGCCTGAACAATACCTATGAGATAGGTGTGTTTACCCTATTTCTTCCAAAAAATAGCGTTTATAGCTCAGTTCATTGACCAACAGCAAGAAAACACTTATATTTTAGCTTCTTATTCGCAATTTATTTTTTACAGTTTTATCTGCGTCCAGTTTCATTAGCTATTTTACACATCCCAAACTTCCGCTCTTTGGAGTTTACTATCAAAGCAGTGTTTCCTTTTGCTCGCCTTGGTAATTAACCTCTATCCCGTTGCTAACTAGATGCCCTACAACATCTAAATCGCTTTTATTAACTGCTTCACACAAATCTCTATATGAAGCTAATATAAATTAAACACAGCAAAAATCCC
>JBCCVH010000030.1:0-7081 GCA_039195685.1 Bacteroidota bacterium
AAAAGGCCATCAAGAGGTAGTCAACTATCTATCAAACCTTCTTGACAATGAAGATAATATGATGGATATAGATTAAGCATACTACACGCTCGTAATTTTTTTATTAAACCTTAGATAAACCCTGAATAAGAAGTGAAAATATAAGTAGTTAACCCTGAAGTATAGCTAAAACCGTAAACTACACGAACTATACGGTGGTGCTGAGCAGTGACAAGTATCCGCTGAAACCACAAAAAACCTTCCTCATCCGTCACAATCAATAGTCTTCTTTGTTAGTTGAATTTTGATTGCCACCTAGAAGTTAGCGTCTTTGGGCAATTATTTTTTTACAGCAATTGCAAGGTTTTACATAAAAGGTGTAAAAAAGCTTGCAATTTTTGCTCAAAAAAAATGTCCATTTTATGTTTGAAAACGTTATTTTAAGGCTCTAATCGTGCCTTAATTGAATACTTCAAAATTAACTCCTTAGTTTTTAATTGAACCATAAAACCGCACATATTTCCAGTGCAGAATATGTGCTATTTGACCTTTGCTAGCGATGCGTTAAGGTCTTTTTCGATGGCAGGTGTGATCAAGTGCTCTATAGACTCAGCATCATCATGTACATGAGAAGGTTGTATATGTAAGTGTGTGCGCAGATAAGCCTCCCATAGCTCATGTAGGCGTAATATCTTTTCCCCCTTTTCCTTCCCTGCTAAGGTCAGTTGAAACAGATCGCTGCCTTTTTTTGTCACCAGTCGTTTTTTCTTTAGCCTGTTTAGCCCATGCAAGAGCTGGGAAGAAGAGAGTGCCCTTTGCTCCAGCAGTCGGCTTAAAGGTTGCGGGGTATCATACCCACACCCTTCTTTTTGGAGTACTTGATAAAAGAGCTTTAGAATATTTTCTTCTAACACCTTTTGTTGGTATTGGTACAAGCGCCATTTTTTAGCCAATAGCCCTTTTTTCGGTGCAAACAAAAAAGAAGCCAAGCTCAGCAGCGTCATGATAAGCACTATCACAGGCCCAGTAGGCACATCCGCAAAATAGTAAGAAGCTACCATCCCTAGACAACCTGCTAGCGAAGCCAAAAAAGCTGTGATCCCTAAAATATACCCTAGCCGATCACTCCAAAAGCGGGCGGCCGTCACAGGAGTCACTAACACAGCCGTAATCAAGATAATGCCTACCGTCTGTATCCCAAGGATAATGGCCAATACAGTAAGAGATTGAAAGAGCCATTGCAATCGCTTCACAGGCAATCCTATGCTCTGCGCAAATGCAGGATCAAAGCAATAGAGCATCCATTGGTGATAGCAGCAAAATAGTGTGCTCCCAATGCCCACCGCTAAGAGAAAAAAAGCCTTAATATCCTCATCTACGAGTGACGGCACATCGCCTAGCAGCCAATGTGACAAACCCGCAGGTGCGCTACCAGTAGGATGATGTTGGATATAAGAGAGTAGGAGCAAACCCACTCCAAAAAACATAGCAATAATGAGTGCCATCACACTATCCTTTTTTAGGTTTGTCCGTCCAGGTAGATAATCGATCAACAGCAGTGCCCCCATCCCGCTTAAAAAGCTGCCAATAGTAAGATAGAGCGGCGCTTTTAGACCTGTAATGATAAATGAAAGTGCTACTCCTGGCAATGTCGCATGGGCGATGGCATCCCCAGCCAGCTCTTTTTTCTGCAAAGCGCTAAACACACCTATAATGGCTGTACTACTGAGTGATACAACGACCCCGATAAAAAGATAACCATACGTGCCTAATATACCCTCTAACATCCCTATCAAAAATTGGAAGAATAATTCCTTTTACTTGTTGCCACGTTAGCTGTATATTGGGATAAGATTTACCGATTTTAGTAGTCAACTACGATTTATGTTCACTTGGCGAAGCAAGCGGGACATAGTCTACTAAAGCATCTGCCCTGCTCCATCTAAATAACCAACACAAAAGCTTTTGCTGCTTATCCATAAATAACGCGCAAAGGTAATAAAGGTATCCTAGGGTGAATGGTATGAAAATAGCCAAAAAGTTACCCCTGTTAGTAATAGATGAATGCTCTTCTATAGTTATCCCCAATTGAATGCGTGTAGCTATCGCAATGCTAACAAATATAGACAAGTCCTGTATCCAAGCGATACGATCCTGCTCACCAAGCCATACTGCTATAAGCTTGCCATAAACTGCACCTACAAAGCCAATAAGCACGCCAAGCATCACACATATAAGTCTATTATAGTTGAATAAATCTACATTTTCGTTGTATACGCCAGGTGCTATCGCTATGCCAAGCCCATACAAAGCACCCAATAGCAGATAATGCTTGTGCATTCGTGTTAGTACCCCGTGCTTAATGTCATCGACCCTCCCTTGAGTAAGCACACGATGCAATGCTTCTACAGCCAACACCACCACTATATAGCATGTGTTTAATATGTAGGTGCTGCTTTCTTGTTCATAAAGTGGCATCAAGCCCCTAAGACCAAAAGACCAAAATATACAATGTGTAAATATTTTTGCGTAATTTTCTTGTATTATCGTATTTATAACTAAGACTATACATACAATGACAGCAGATATTTTTAATTGCTTTCTTAGCTCCTCTTTATCTTCAACATCAGCATCTGAAACAAACAACTTTTTTTGTAGCCAAGCCATAATTAAGAAAGTGACTATTTGATTTTGGTTATGATAAAAAACATCGTAGAAAAATGCCATGACTCGTTTAATATATTTTATGTCAAAAAAATAGGCTATCTCTTTGCTATAGGCCGATAAAAAGGCTAAAGTCACTACACCCAAGATTAGCAAAGAGTTAGTAGTAATCTGAGACATTATCTTTCTTTTCATCAAGAGCCAGCATGTAACTACCAAAATACCATGTACAGCACGGCGCATCCATAGAAAAGTATTGCTAGATTGTTTGAGACGAGCTAGCCTCCTGCTACTCTTCTCAGCTTGTTTTTTTGTCAAGTGCGTGATAAGCCCATTGCACAAGCCCCATCGTACTACTATCGTGCATAGCATACTCATTGCAACATCCTGATAAGAAACTTGAGATAAGTTCGATGGTCCTCTTTGACTGATATGGTAAAAAACAGGCAATAAGAATGCCATGAATAGGTCTTTTGCAAGCAAATTATGGTCTATGGCTATAGGTGAGAAGCGGAGTTTGCCCTCTTCTTGCGCTGTTACTTTCAGCTGTTTAAACCCACCGAATAAGAGGAGAAAAAACAAACTACAAACTATTTTTTGCTGGTTGGATGGCAATATTGGCGTTTGCCATATGTGGAAGCCCATCACATAGCTTAGGGAAAGGATACCTGGCCAATACGTGCAGAAGTGCGTAGAAAACCATCCTTTCCAGGTATCGGTCGTAGCTACTGAAGATAACTGTAGCGTATCTAACATGCTTACCAAGACAATACAGCTACTGCAATAATAGATAATACATTTGGCCATAAAAAACCACGTGTCCATTGGTAAGATGTCTATAAAAAACAAATAGTTTATATGCAATGCAGTTACGCATGTAAGCAAGGTAAGACCACTAAACTTCTCGACCCATTTATGAAGAGCCTTTTTGTAAAACAAGTTTCTTTGCTCATATACTACTATAGAGCCCAGTATAAACGCTAGAAAAGATAATATCACCTGTGCTATTATTGAGTTTTTAGAAAATGAAATAGCAAATTTTATGAAGGCTATAGCCAACGTAATGGCGAAACTATCCAGCAGTGTATGATAAAATATTAGCCTTCCCACTTTCGTATCAAATTCACTAAGCACAACATTGACATATAAGAAGGCTAAGCCACAGACCGTGCCCACCATTACCAGCCTAAATGTTGATGTCATCGGATTACCACTACCAACACTAAGAAGATATTTATTATACAATAATATCATACCTAGCCCGAATGCAGCTGGGAAGTTTTTCACTAAAGTTATTTTGATATTTTCATTCAAAGGATCAACCTGCGGTGTGGTAATCTCCTCCGAAACCACATCTGTTGATAATGCACTAGATGTTGCCTCTGTAGATAATAATGCTTTTAGGAATACCAATATACGTAAGAAGAACTGGCATCCAGAAGTATAACCTCTATAGAGCATGCCTTGCATCTTAGCCAAGGTGAAATTTTTCAACTTATGTATGGCTATATTTTGTACATACACCACCACAATAGCTGCGCAAAGCCCAAGAACGACTACGGATAGCTGGTCAAATGGGTGGGTTTTTGGGAACCATTCGGGCAATTTTTCACCGTTACACAAAAAGCTAGTAGCATATGCATAATAGGCAACAACCATACCATAGCTGACAATACTAGCTTTATGCTTTAAAGACTGCACTAGCTTTACTAAGCTTATGTAGGCCCCAGCAGCGAATACTAGTAAGAGCATTGGCAGCGAGACATAGTCGTGATCACGCGCTAGGAACCAGTGTATGCTGCCTAGTTGTATAAGTACATTACAAAAACCGAGTGCTATGGCATACATATCCTTTATCGTTAAAGATGGTAATATTGAAGCCTTTCTATAACCTTTAAGCCCCACGATATTGAGCAAACTTTGCATCCATACCATTATCCCTATATAGCAAAAAAAGCAGTATAGAGTTCGTAAAGTACACTTGATCTTGTCCTCTCTACCAGTATCTAACAATTCTACAATAGAAGCTAATGCACAGCCAAAGACGAAAAATTCTAAGTAACCAGTTATCTTTCCTTGTGTAGAAAAGTGATAGTACACAACTTCTATCATCAAATAGGCTGCCAAAACTAGCAGATATGTAATACCAATAAATCTTAAAGCCTTTGCGTATTGTGCTGAACGCATATCACCTTTATCCCCATATTCGTATATACAGCCAATCCCCATCACTACAGCCGCGAACAACATTATATCCAGATCGGGCTGTAGCCAAAAAGCAGTGGCATGTTGGATACCACGTGCTAGTTTTTGCAAGCTTAAAGGCATGCTCGTCCAAGTAAGGCTGATAGTTGCGACCAGCTGCATAAACTTAGGAAATATATATAATAGGCCTACGAACAATCCACTCATAAATAATAACCTGCTGATTTCTTCTCTTTTATATAAGCAATAACCAACCAATAGCACACTTAAGCTGCAGATGACATATTGTTTGATAGTAGCCAAGGCAGACCCGAGATGCTTACCCATACTAGGCCACATATCGACAGTATATTTTCTGAACGCATGTGTTACCATCGCTTTCCATTTACCTAAGGGTAAAAATGTTCTTTTATAGTCCTTTGGGTTCACTATATCTAGCAAGATTTGTACCCATAAGACTACTATTACATAGCAGATAAGATACTTTACCATAAATAAACACGGCCCCCC
This sequence comes from Bacteroidota bacterium, assembly GCA_039195685.1. Classification (GTDB taxonomy): domain Bacteria; phylum Bacteroidota; class Bacteroidia; order Cytophagales; family Amoebophilaceae; genus JBCCVH01. The sequence continues at coordinate 5,359 of JBCCVH010000030.1, forward strand.
TATCGCAAATGAAGATAGCTCTGCCAAAAATGAAAGTTCCCCCATCTCAGGTGGAAATATTGTTTTTAGATCATTAGATTTTTCTAGTGTATTAACCTTTATAAATAAAGCCAAAAGACCCAGATAGAGACCCAGCAACCCATGTGATATTAAAGCACGCTTTTTTTCTGCAAGGACAGCTTTATTATAAAAGTATACTTGCAAAAGAGCATAAAGCAAAAGCCCAAGCCCTAGCTCTAGAATAAGTATTATTAACCCAAGCGGGAATTCTTTTAAAAGATATTTAGCTATATCGGGGCCCCAAAAACGCAAACCAACACCCATCACTATACCAGCCAGTAGTACTTCTAGATTAGGCTGTAACCAAAAAGAAGTGAAGCCTCGGGTAATATGGGCTATTTTTCGCAAAGATACAGGCATATCTACTAAAGTAAGACTAGCCGTTGCGATGAGGTTAAGGAACTTAGGGACGAGATATAAGCCAAACACCAGCAAGCTCCCAGTAGATATGGCCAATATCTCTTGGTTATCTGCATTCCATGCATAATAGCCAGCCATTACACTTCCACCTATACTTAGGATACCATATGATGGGAGCATACCCCATTGGGCGATGCTAGGCTTCTGCACTGTAGCGTACAAACTTATCAACAAACTAATCGCGAGAATAGTAGCCCCATATAAGATTTTTGTTAGTGGAGTAGCTAAGGCATTGGGCCAAAGTTGATCACAGAGACCAAATGCTACAAACAAAATCATAAAAGAACCTTCTAAGAGCGCTGTAAAACCTAAAGGGAAGCTTACTGTATAGCCCGCTGTATCGGAAATTTTTTTGATGTCCAAATGATATAGCCCATACTTACAACACTTCCATGCAATCCAAACCCCAATAATCTTATAAAAAGGGAAATCTAAATAATAAAGCATAAACACACACCCTAGCCCCTCCCATAAGTGGCTGGTATGGAAGAGGTACGCTATTATGTTATCTATTTTTTCATTGCTAGAAGAGAGGCGTTGTTGGGACCAATATGCTTGTACATAAAGGAAGCAAGCGGGGATAGCCCATAGCAACTGTGCAGGGACGTTACATGCTGTAGACAGATGCATTATGGTATGAATATTAGTGAGTACCATAATAGAAAACAACCACATGCCACCGTTTTCTAGGTTAAAAATTTTTATCTTACGATTGGATTTGATGTTTTCTATGCAAGCTATTGCTACGACATAAACGTAACCATAGCCGATGAAACTCATTATTATTTTTCCTAATAATGTCTTCGTGAGCTTCTCGTGTTGTTGAGCTTCTTTTTGCAGCTGCCCAGCAATAGCTGGATAAAAGAACATACTTGCCAAGAAGCTCGCCAACGCAAATATAACCACATCTTTTCTCAAACTATACGAAGGTACTTTATGTACGAGATACTTTTGATAGAAAAAATAACCAATATAAGCCACCATAGCGGTCAACACCACCCCAGCTAGGATATAGTGTGAGCGATTAAGCATGAAAGTGAGCTTATTTTCGTTATTATTAGGATTTTGGGCCAGTTGCTTTGTATAATCACTACTCAGCCAGCAGAGTATGCCTAGTAAGACAGCATTACTAATGTTATTAACATGAGTAGCACCTAAGCTTGATAGTTGCATTTGAGTATCAAGGCTAGCGGTGGACTTGCCTTCATCTTCATTTGTTAAAGAAGGGGGGGCAGGATTTGCC
>JBCCVH010000031.1:0-6997 GCA_039195685.1 Bacteroidota bacterium
GACCAAGTATAAAATCTCAATGTAAGTATAGCTCAGCTTTGCCATTTTGTGCTGGCGAAGGCTATTTAAGCGTGGTAAAGTTTTTATTGAAACAAGGCGCTGATATCCATGCTACAGATAATAAAGGGAATACCGCTTTGCACTTGAGTGTAGAAAAAGGCCATTTGGATATAATAAAGTATCTAGTGGAACAAGGAGCTGATGTTAATGCCCAAAATAAGAAAGGAGACACTGCTTTGATTTTTAGCTCCTACAAAGGCTATTTAGAGTGTGTGACGTTTCTACAGCAGCAAGGGGCAGATATCCATGCAAAGAATGAAATAGGAGAAACAGCGTTGCACTTGAGTGCCGAAAACGGTCATGAAGAATGCGTAAAGTATCTAGTGCAACAAGGCGCTGATATCAACATCAGAAATAAGTACAAAGACATAGCGTTGCATTTGAGTGCTTTTAATGGACATTTAGATTGTGTAAAGTATTTAGTGGAAAAAGGCGCTGATATCAATGCCCCAGATAAATGGGGAAACATCTCTTTGCACTTGAGTGCCCAAGAAGGATATGTAGATTGTATCAAGTATCTCGTGCAGCAGGGTGCTGATATCCATGCTAAAAATAAAAATGGAAGCACTGCTTTACAACACGCCAAAGAATGGGGTAAACAGAATGTAGTCAACTATCTATTAACTCTTCTTGACAATAAAAATAATGTGGTGGGAGATTAAGTGTATTGCACTCTTGTAACTTTTTTCGTAAGTCTTGGATCAATGCTGCGTAAGGAGCTCAAATACAACCAATATTTTTTACCAAATTTTTCAAAAGCTTTTATTTATATCACCTCAAAATGTAATGATCATATCCATATAAAACAACAAGCCTATAAAAATTATAGCACTGATCATGGGTAGTGTTGGCCTGCTCTTTTTGGATTTGTAGATATAGGATAAGGTTATTGTTTAAAGGCTATTGTGGTGGTTATAGAAATTTGTGTATCTTTGCGGAGTTGAAAATTATGGCAAAGAAGAAAAAACGTGTACTAGTGGCAATGAGTGGGGGGATTGATAGCTCTGTATCCGCCATTAAACTGCATGAAGCAGGCTATGAGGTGATCGGGATTACGATGAAGACTTGGAACTATCAAAGTGGCTGTAGCACAAAAAAGCAGATTGGTTGCTGCAATTTAGATACGATCAATGATGCACGGGAGGTGGCGGCACGCATAGGGTTTCCTTATATGGTCTTGGATATTAGAAAAACTTTTGGGGAGCATGTGGTCAACCATTTTGTTTCGGAGTATGTCGCAGGACGGACACCTAATCCATGTGTATTGTGTAATACGCATATTAAATGGGATGCCCTACGGGAACGGGCAGATGAGCTAGGGTGTGATTATTTGGCTACAGGCCATTATGCGCAGGTAAAGGAGGAAAAAGGGCGTTATGTGCTCTACAGAAGTAATGATGCAAGCAAAGACCAAACCTATGCATTATGGGGGCTGTCGCAGGCCAATCTAAAGCGTACACTCTTCCCACTCGGGCATCTGAAAAAGTCGGAAGTGCGTGCTTTTGCAGCGGAAAAAGGGTTTAGCAATCTAGTTAGCAAGTCAGAGTCTTATGAGATATGCTTTATTCCAGACAATGACTATCGGGGCTTTCTTAAAAGGCGGGTAGCAGGACTAGAGGAGAAAGTCAAAGGGGGGGACTTTGTCCTCTCAGATGGCACGGTTGTGGGAAAGCATGAAGGGTATCCTTTTTATACTGTAGGCCAGCGTAAAGGGCTCAAAATAGCTTTAGGCTATGCTGTCTATGTGACGGCGATAGATCCGAAGACCAATCGGATCACTGTAGGCAAGTTTGATGAACTAGCACGAGATGGGATGTATGTGCATCAACTGAATATGGTGAAATATAAGCAGATCCCAAACTATACCGAGGCCATGATCAAGATACGTTATAATGGGCCTAGCTATCGAGGTATTGTCTTGAATGAAGGGGAGCGGCTTAAGGTTTTTTTTGGTGAAGGGGTGCATGCGATCGCACCTGGACAGGCGGCAGTGCTATATACTGCATCTGGAGAGGTCATGGCTGGCGGGTGGATAGCCTCTTCTTTTCGACAGCAGCGTATATTCAAATCTAAAGCAGTATGAAAAAAGCACCTTTTTACTATTCACAAGGGCTACGCTGGTTTCTGCTAAGCTTGGTCGTAAGTTGTGGCAATGATATGATCACCAAATATTTGCGGATGGATATGCCCGATTTACATCCATTACAAGTTACTTTCCTGCGTACTTTCTTTGGTTTGGTAGGTCTTTCAGGCTATTTATGCTATGCGCAGCCTAAGCTGAAAACCAATTACCTAAAAGTGCATATGCTGCGGGGGACCATCTTTTCAGTAGCTTCTGCATTGTGGACGTATAGCCTAGGCTATGAAAATATTACGATCGCTACGTTGATAAGCTTTACGATCCCCATTTTTGTGTTGGTCATCTCTGCGGTATGGCTAGGAGAAAGAGTCTCGCTGCGACTGGTCTTGGCGACATTGCTTGGCTTTGCTGGGATTGCGATCACACTCTCACCACAATATAGTGCAGAGGGTGTACATTGGAATAGCTATGTGGCTTGCTTTGTGGCGGCCGCCATCTTATTTGCTTGCTTAGATGTGATGCATAAGTTTTATATCCATCAGGATAGTATGTTTAGTAATATGCTTTACATGATGTTGGCGACTTTGGGCTTCACCGCTCCTTTTGCTTATGTTTATTGGCAATGGCTCTCGATTACACAATGGGGGCTCCTCTTTTTGCTGGGCTTGGGGGGTGACCTTATTGTTTACTGCTTTTTAAAAGCGTATAAGATGACGACACTGGTTTCTTTGGCCCCTCTCCGCTATATAGAACTCTTTTTCTCGATGCTAGGCAGTATTTATTGCTTTCAAGAAAAGCCGCCTTATACGCTATGGGGAGGGCTTCTAATCGTGCCTGCTGTGCTGTCGATTATTTATGAACAACGGACACAACAGGCAATTAAGTGCAAATTGCAAGTTAGAAGCGTTAAAAAGACAAAAGCAGATAAGCCTAACCTGCTTAATGGCTAATGGTATGGTGCATACACAAGCTCCACTAAAGAAGATCAGTGATAGGTAGGGCTGGTATAGTACCAGCTCACCCCTGTTTTATTATCCTGAACCAAAACACCTAGCTTTTGCAACTGATCTCGAATAAGGGCAACCTTGCTATAGGCTTGTGCTTGTTTAGCTTCCTGATAAAGGAGCACTAAGGTCTCAATAAGCCCTTTGGTGTCAACAGCAACAGCTGTCTTGAATCCAAGGATATCGACTAGAAAAGTCTCATAGGTGGTAGTGAGTAATGTAAACGTCTTTTCGGTGAGATCAGGAAGTAAGCCTCTCTCTAAATAGAGCTGCTGGATGACTTTTCTTAGCTCAAAAAGATGAGATAAGACTTTAGCTGTATTAAAGTCTTCGTTCATAGCCTCATAGCAGCCTTGGCAATGGGTGTTGATTTTTTCTGAAAGAGAAGAAGGAGGTGCATGCCCTACTTTTTGGGGAGAAGGATAAGCCTGCTTGAGTGCCTTAAGCAGAAGAACGCCATTGATCAGCTTATAGTATCCCTTCTCTGCTGCCTTCATCGCTTGATTGGAAAAATTTAATGTACTGCGATAATGTGCTTGCAGTATAAAAAAGCGTAAGGTCATAGGCAAGAAAGGCTGGCTGAGCAGGGGGTGTGTACCCTGAAAACAATCTTGTAGGCTAATGCTATTATTGGCAGATTTACCCATTTTCTTCCCATTGATCATGACGAGATTATTGTGCAACCAATAGCGAGCAGGCAGCTTTCCATTTGCAGCTGTGCCTTGGGCTATCTCACACTCATGGTGTGGAAAAGTAAGGTCTAGCCCACCGCCGTGGATATCGAAAGTAGCCCCTAAATACTTCTCACTCATAGCACTACATTCTATATGCCAGCCTGGGAAGCCCAACCCCCATGGGGAGGGCCAATTCATTAAATGGTCTGGAGTGGCTTTTTTCCACAAGGTAAAATCATGGGGATGGCGTTTAGCTGATTGTGCTGCAAGCTCCCGTGTGCCTGTTTGGAGCTCTTTTGTTTTTCTGCCAGAGAGTATACCATAAGGATATGCTTGTTCGTATTTCGCTAGGTCAAAGTAAACGGACCCATCTACTTCATAGGCAAACCCTTTCGCTAAAAGGCGTTTGGTAAATTCAATTTGCGCGATAATATGGCCTGTAGCCCTAGGGGCAATGCTTGGTGGCAAGACATTCAGCTGGGCCATATCTTGGTGGTAGCGATCGGTGTATTGCGCAGCGACTTCCATTGGGCTTATTTGTGCTAGCTTAGCCTGCTGCGCTACCTTATCTTCCCCTTCGTCTACATCTCCCAATAGATGCCCCACATCGGTAATATTGCGTACATAACGTACTTTATAGCCTAGATGTCGCAGATAACGTACGATCACATCAAAGGTAACCGCACTGCGCGCATGGCCTAGATGGGGGTGGCCATAGACCGTAGGCCCACAGACATATAGTCCGATATAAGGAGGATTGAGGGGTTGTAACACTTCTAACTTGCTTGTATAGGTATTGTAGACTTGTACTTTATGGTTCATGATGATGCATATTAATGGCCCAATTTAATAAACTCTTTCTCTATTTTTGAGCTAATAAGTTAAATTAGACAGACTCGCCTGTTAACACCTATATTGTGCACTAAACTTTTCAAAATTTTTCAAGTACAAGAAAAATAAACAGGCTCTACTACCCCATATAAGCTACTTTGCCACTCGCACTAACATCGGACTATAGCTTGATAGGCTCACTGCGTTTAAAATGGCTATACGCATTGGTGAGGCACCTTAACGTTTATATGGCACGATAAAAGCATATTTTGTGTGCAGGATAGAGATTATGAGGGATAGGCTATTTTTTTGCTGGTGGGTTACTTTTTATGGTATATAAGTTCATCTTAGCCGTACTAGAGAGCTCATATCTCCTAGCCGTACCTATATGATTTGTGTATAAAGAAGTTATAGGGACAGTATCACCAGTTTTATTCGTCTTCTATGGCTATAGTGACTTTAGCAGTAGCGGGATAGCCTACGCAGGTGAGGACATAATTTTCCTGCTTTTCTGCTTCAGAGAGACCTGCATCTTCAAGCATATGGACTTTGCCAGCGATACATTTCACACGGCACATATTGCACATGCCACTGCTACACGAATAGGGAATATCTATCCCTTGATCTAGTGCTGCATCTAATAAAGTTTCCCCTTGGGCAATATCACAGGTATAGATATCTCCTTGGTAATGAATAGTGCCTATGGCATCACATCCTAGTTGATCTTGGTCTATTAGTGATACAGGAGAGCTTTTAGCGGTGGGGGTGATAAAAGATTCACTGTGAATATGCTTATCATCTACACCTACAGCTATGAGGGTAGCTTTAGCTAAGTCCATCAGTCCAGTAGGGCCACATAAAAAATAGTGGTAGCTGGTATATTTATTTTGCAACAATGTGCGCAGCATACCCGGTGTGAGTCGCCCTTTGTGGGCTTTGCTTGCCTGTTTGGGCTGACTGAGGATATGGGTAATCTTGAGCTGGGCTGGGTAAGCTTGGGCTAACTTGGCTAGGGCTTTTTGGTAAATAATAGAAAATTCATCCTTATTGGCGTAAATAAGCTGTAAATGTGCTTTGGGATTTTGTTGTAGAGTGGTTTTGATCATAGCAAACAGCGGGGTGATGCCGCTCCCTCCAGCAATAAAACAAAAATAAGACTTTTCATAAAGTTGACTATCTATGGTAAAATTCCCTTGGGGGCCACTACAATCTAAGTGGCTGCCTACTTGTATATGGTCATGTAAATAATTGGAAACTTTACCCCCTTTTACACGCTTTATAGTGATGGCTGGTTGGGCATCTTGGTAAGGACTGGTCGCAAAGGAGTAGCTTCTATAGTAGCGCTCCCCTGCTATAGTAACGCCTATAGTGATATGTTGTCCTGCTTTATAGTCCCAACTGTAAGGGGGGACATCCAATACCAGTGAGATGGTATCTGGGGTTTCTTGTATGATTTTTTTTATTGGAATGGTTTTCATTTCCCCCGAAACTTACATACAATAAGGCAAAAAGGCTATCTTTGCGCTAAGAAAGGAGTTATTGACCTGTGTGTAGAGGTTGTAAACGCTCTTTATAAAATCTATATCGTTTTATGAGTATTCATTTTTTTCAAGAGAGAGTGTCTTTTACGTTGCCTTGTCATGAGCTATTTAGTCGCTGGCTTACAAGGGTTGTGAAAGGAGAAAATCGTACTATCGACCATATTAATTATATCTTTTGTAGTGATAACTATCTCTTGAAAATCAATCAGACTCATTTGCAACACGATACGTTTACAGATGTGATCACTTTTAATTATGGGACAGCTGAAGCACCATTACTAGCTGATATTTATATCAGTATTCGGCGTATTAGGGAAAATTCGACTAAATTTAAAGCTACTTTTTGGAAAGAACTGGCACGTGTAATGGTCCATGGGATATTACATGTATTAGGCTATAAGGATCGTATTGCTGCTGATAAAACAAAGATGCGCGCAAAGGAGGACTATGCGCTTTCATTACCTGAAATAAAGTTCTTGACTTCACTTAGCCCCATATCCCAGCCCCAAAATTTTTAGTTAACTAACAAGAAAAAACAGGCTATATTGCACTATAGCTATTTTGAAATTTTCTCTACACGTTCTCTATACTTTGATACGCCTACTTTTCTGTAAAGTGGCCAATCTAAACATCATGTGACGCATTTTCACCTTTATATTGAACTATAAATGCATATTTTTGGTGCGAAATATGGGATATAAGCTATTTTGAAACTTTCTCTACACGTTCTCTATACTTTGATACACCAGCTTTTCCGTAAAATGTCCAATTAAACATCATGTGATGCCCTTTAACTTTTGTATTGAA
>JBCCVH010000032.1:0-6992 GCA_039195685.1 Bacteroidota bacterium
CTTGCCAAGCTCAGCCATGACGAACTCCGTGCAGAAACAGACAAGTTACGGGCCTTTCTTGCGAGCAAGACAGATACCATCACCCAAGAGATAACGGCCTTACAAACACAAATAGCCGATACAGGCGAGCTCAGGGAGAAGCTTAAACTCAACGAAAAGATAAGCCAGCTAGAAGAGAAGCAAGCCCGTATCACCGAACGTGCCTTACATGAAATGCTGCCTCAGGCCTTTGCGATCGTCAAAGAGACCGCAAGGCGCTTCAAAGAAAACACCACTATTACGGTGAAGGCCAATGATTTTGACAAAAAAATAGCGGAAAAATATGATTATGTCGCCCTCGTAGACGGTACTGCCCAATGGGCCAACACTTGGGAAGTAGAAGGACAAAAGATTACGTGGGATATGGTCCATTACGATGTACAGCTGATGGGTGGGATCGTGTTGCACCAAGGGAAAATAGCTGAAATGCTTACAGGAGAAGGGAAAACGTTAGTGGCTACCCTGCCCGCCTTTCTGAATGCCCTTACGAAAAAAGGGGTACACATCATCACGGTCAACGATTACCTTGCCAAGCGAGATGCGGCCTGGATGAGGCCTATCTTTCAGTTTCATGGGATCAGCGTCAGCTGCATAGAAGGCACCCCTGTCCAATCTCCCCAACGCCGCGAAAGTTACAACGCTGATATCACCTATGGCACCAACAATGGCTTTGGGTTTGACTACCTGTATGACAATATTGCCAAAAAAGTCTCTCAGCAAGTCCAGCGCGGACATTACTACGGCATCGGAGACGAAATAGACTATGTCCTCATCGACGATGCCAATACGCCCCTGATCGTATCTGGGGCCGCACAAAAGACCGAAAACCATAAAATTTATCGCGCCCTCAAACCCCGCATCCGCTATATCTACCAATTACAAGAGCAACTTGTCCGTCAGCTGCTCAAAGAAGCCAAAGAGAAAATAGCCGAAAAAAACAAAAAAGAAGGGGGTTTAGCCCTCTTTAGAGCCTACCGTGGATTACCCACCTATTGGCCATTGATCGCTTACCTTAGCGAAAAAGGAGTGAAAAAAATACTCTCAAGTGTAGAAGACTACTATCTACAAGAAAATGGGAAACTCATGCCCGAAGCTGATGAGCCTCTCTTTTTTACCATCGACAAAAAGTCCAATACCATTGACCTCACCGATAAAGGCATCGAATACCTTACCCAAAAAGACGAAGGCAAAGACTTTTTTGTCCTACCTGATATCGGCACAGAGATGGCCACCATCACCAAAGATAAAAGCCTTACTGATGAAGAAAAGATCGAACTAAAGAATAAAAAGCTCAGTGAATTTACCCAAAGGTCTGCCCGTATCCATGCGACCAACCAGCTCCTCAGGGCATATGCCCTCTACCACAAAAATAGAGAGTATGTTGTCATGGATAACCAAGTCAAAATCGTAGACGAAAAAACAGGCCGTATCCTCAAAGGCCGCCGCTACTCCAATGGGCTACACCAAGCCCTCGAAGCCAAAGAAGATGTCACCATCGAAAAGTCCTCTCAAGTCTATGCCACCATTAGCCCTTCTAATCAATTTCGCATGTACCGCAAGCTTGCGGGGATGACAGGGACCGCCGCCACAGAAGCCACAGAGATGATGGAAATCTATCACCTAGAAGTGGTCAGCATCCCGCCTAACAAACCTGTGATCAGAAAAGACCATCAAGACCATCTCTATAAAACAGAGCGCGAAAAATTAGATGCCATTGTTAGCCTTGTAGCAGACATCAAAGCTAAGCATCGTCCCATTCTACTTATCACGCCCTCTGTAGAAGTATCAGAACGCATACGTAAACGTCTCAATGTCCCCCCTACGAAAGTCCTTAACGCCAAAAATCACCACCTAGAAGCCCAAATCATTGCCAAAGCAGGGGAACTAGATACCATCACCATTGCTACCCAAATGGCTGCACGCGGTACGGATATTAAGGTGCCCCCCGCAGCAGAAGAAGTGGGCGGCCTCTTTGTGATCATTGTAGAAAAGCATGAAACCCGCCGTGTAGACAACCAAGCACGCGGACGTGCAGGGCGGCAAGGTCAACCAGGGGACTCTGTATGTTTCCTCTCGCTAGAAGACCCGCTTATCGTACACTGGAAACATGGGGCACTAGGCAAGCAGGTGGACCGTGTATGGAGCAAAGAAGGAGAAGTGCTGATCGATAAAATGATTGCTGGCCTTATTACTAATGTCCAACGGACAAAAGAACAAAACCACTTCTTTGCTAGAAAGCGCACACTAGAGTATGATAACGTAATGGAAAAGCAACGTAATGCCATCTATGAGCGAAGAAACCATGCTCTCCGAAGAGAAAGCCTTCAAGTAGACAACATGTATGCTATCTACAGCAGTATCTATGACCTTATCACGCAAAAAACACGCAAGACAGAAGAAAAAATACATTTGTCTCTTGTAGAGCTGCTCCACCTTACCAAAGAGACGATCATCGAAGCTACAAAGCACCAAACGCCGCGCAAGGCTGCCAACAACCTCTATAAAAAAGTAGTTGCCCAGCTCGAAGAAAGGGAAGCGCAACTTGCCAAACAACTCTGTGAAGAGCTCAGTAAGCTCGAAAATATGACAAATATCGTCCTGCCTATACAATGTGGCGAAACCTTACTGCCTGTCCCACTGAACATCCCAGAAGTGGTTGAAAGCAAAGGGAAAAAGGGTATTGCCACCATCCAAAGCGAAATCACCCTCGCCGTTATTGATAAATTTTGGACCTCTCACCTGCAGGCTATGAATGAGCTCAAAGACTCTGTGCGCAATGCGGTCTATGAAAATAAAGACCCTATACTGGTCTATAAATTTGAATCGGTGAACATTTTTAAAGAGCTCATCAACAATATCAACACCCTGATCACCCAATATCTGCTTACGTTCAAAGTAGCCATAGATAAAATAGTATTGGAAAAAGCAGGCTTTGTCCCTGTAGAAGCACAGCAACTGCTCGCTTCTAAGGATGATGGCAAAGATAACTATGTCCAGTCTCCGCAAAAGCCTATTGTCATCCAAAGAGAAATCGGCCGTAATGATCGGGTGAGCGTACGCTATACCGATGGCACAGTTAAAAAAGATGTCAAATACAAAACTGTAGAGGCTGATATCATCGCAAAAAATTGTACACTCATCACTTAATGGTGCACTAGGTGCGGTATCCGCGACTTCGTACGCATACCGCAAGTGCGGATGGCAAATGTTTTTTTGTGCGTTTTGATAATGATAATAGAAATAACCTAAAATAGGCATATATGCATCGATATCCTACTTATAAAAGCCTTGAACTTCCAGCAGTGGCCAAAGCAATAAGCACTTTTTGGCAACAGCGAGGGTCATTTAAAAAGTCACTTGCACGCAGGCGCAATGCGCAGCAAGTCCATTTTTACGAAGGGCCACCTGGAGCAAATGGGAGGCCTGGTATTCATCATGTTTTTTCACGTACATTGAAAGACCTTTTTTGCCGATATAAAACCATGCAAGGGTTTCTAGTAGCACGTAAAGCAGGTTTTGATACACATGGCTTACCTGTAGAGCTTGGGGTAGAAAAAGCCCTCGGGATCACCAAAGAGGATATTGGGAACAAGATATCCATCGCAGCTTACAATGCTGAATGTAAGAAAGCGGTGATGCGCTATCAAAAAGAGTGGGAAGAGATGACAGCGGAGGTGGGTTTTTGGCTCGATATGTCAGCGCCTTATTTGACTTATGAGGCTAATTATATCAGTGTGCTATGGGGTGTCTTGAGCGCCTTGTACCAAAAAGGCTATTTGTATAAAGGGTATAGTATACAGCCCTACTCTCCAGCAGCGGGCACAGGGCTGAGCAACCATGAGCTCAACCAACCAGGCTGCTATAAAGAGGTAAAGGATACTTCGCTGGTAGCGCAGTTTGCCTCACAGGATATGCCAAACACCTATTTCTTAGCATGGACGACTACGCCGTGGACATTGCCTGCGAATAGTGCGCTAGCGGTCAACCCAAAGATTACGTATGTACGGATAGCTACTTTCCATCCTTATCTAGGTCAGCCTATAGAAGTAATCCTAGCAGAGGCTGCTATTGAGCGTTATTTTGATATGACGTTGCAAGAGGCACCGATGGAAAACCCTATGCGTGATCAGGGCCCTTATCCTTGGACGATTAAAGAAAAGATGCTAGGGGCGGCCTTGGTAGGCAAGCGCTATGATCAACTGCTCCCTTATGTGCAGCCTGAAGGAGACAAGGCTTTTCAGGTATTTGGGGGGGATTTTGTAACAACTACTGAAGGGACAGGGATTGTGCATATTGCACCTACTTTTGGGGCAGATGACTACCGCTTGGCACAGCAATATGGTATTCCTAGTATTATGGTGGCAGGGGCAGAGGGGCAACCTGTACCTATTGTGGATGAAAAAGGCCGCTTTGTACAGGAGATCACCGACTTTGCAGGGGCATATGTAAAACCTGCTTATGATCCTAGTGAGATGGCTGGGAAGGAAAAGCCCTTGGATGTGCAGCTGGCGATCAAGCTCAAGAGAGAAAACAAAGCTTTTTATATAGCCCGCTATATGCATAGTTATCCGCATTGCTGGCGTACAGATAAGCCTATTCTTTACTATCCAATGGAGGCTTGGTTTATCAAAACGACAGCTTGTAGAGCGATATTGGTCAAGCTGAACAAAACGATTCGCTGGCAGCCTGCGGCTACAGGTAGTGGTCGCTTTGGTAACTTTATCGGGGATATCGTGGATTGGAATATCACACGTGACCGCTATTGGGGTACCCCGCTGCCGATCTGGCGGACAGAAGATCAGCAGGAAGAAAAATGTATCGATAGCTTGGCGACTTTGCGTCAGGAGGTAGACAAGGCCGTGGCGGCTGGCTTTATGACTAGCCCATTGGCTGAAAACTTTGATCCTCACCGTCCTTATGTAGATGATATTGTGCTGGTGAGTGCGCAAGGCAAAAAAATGTATCGTGACAAGTGGGTAGTAGATGTATGGTTTGACTCTGGTGCCATGCCTTATGCGCAGCATGGGGAAGTACGCTATGCGCCTGCGGAGCTCTCGAAAAAACTTCCTGCTGACTTTATCATTGAAGGGGTAGATCAGACAAGAGGGTGGTTTTTTACTTTACATGTATTGGCAGGCATGCTTGGCGAACAGGTGGCTTTTAAAAATGTACTTTCTACAGGGTTAGTCTTGGATAAACATGGGCAAAAAATGTCCAAACGACTGGGCAATACGGTCGATCCGATTGATATATTTCGGACACATGGCCCTGATGTGCTGCGTTGGTATATGGTGGTCAATGCCCCTCCTTGGGAAAATCTTAAGTTTGACATGGCGATGCTGGAGGAAATCAAACGGCGCTTTTTTGGGACACTCTTTAATACCTACCAGTTTTTTGCCCTCTATGCCAATTTGGATGGGTTTAAGGCAGATGAAAGCGTGCTTACGTTGTCGTTGGCATCGCAGAGCGATCGGTGGATTTTATCAAAATTGCAAGGGTTGATCGAGAAGGTTACCGCAGCTTATGATGACTTTTCGCCTATGCAGGCAGCACGGGCGATACAATACTTTGCCATAGATGACCTTAGCAACTGGTATGTGCGTTTAAATAGGAAAAGGTTTTGGCAGGGAGGCTATACACCTGATAAGGTGGTAGCCTATAGGACATTACACTATTGTCTATGTACAATCGCACAGCTCGCAGCTCCTATTGCGCCTTTTTATATGGATCAGCTCTATCAAGATTTGCAGGGACAGGAGAAAGAAGGGGTGCATTTGTCCGACTGGCCTAAGGTGGAAAGTGCTTATATAGATCGGGACTTGGAAAAGGCGATGAAGTATGCGCAGACCATTAGCTCTTTGGTGCATAGCTTACGCAAGCAGCATCGGATCAAAGTACGGCAGCCACTGGTGAAGATTTTGATCCCTATTAGCGATGAAGTAGAAAAAAAGTATATCAACCAAGTAGCTGACTTGATTTTGGCGGAAGTGAATGTAAAGGAAATAGCATTTGTAACAGATACAGAAGAGATGTTGCACAAGGAGGTAAAGCCTAACTTTCAACGTTTGGGGAAGGTGTATGGGCCTAAACTAAAGCAGATCGGTGCGGCATTGGGGGCACTTACCAATGAAGAGATTAGGGCGATAGGGCAAACAGGGGAATGTCGCCTGCACTTGCCTGAGGGGGAGATCGTATTGTCTTCAGCAGATGTGTTGATCACCACCAAGGATATCCCAGGCTGGGCAGTGGCACGTGAGGAGCACGTAACGATCGCTTTAGACTTGACACGTACTCCTGCGTTAATCGCAGAAGGGCTGGCGCGTGAGCTGGTCAATCGTATCCAAAACTTACGTAAACAGCTTGGGTTTGCGGTAGAGGATAAGATTAGTCTTACTTTGGCTACACAGGCTCCTGCATTAGCGACCGCTTTTCAGGATCATCAGGCTTATATTATGGAGGAAGTACAGGCCAAAGTATGCCATTGGTCTGAGGTGCCTGCGTTGCGTCCAGCTGCGACATTATTTACGATTGAGGGGGAGGAAGTGCATGTGGTCGTTACCCATTATGCACAGGGACATTAAGGCCATTAGGGGTGGCGCTGTGTGTCAAAAAGCAGCTGATCCTAAGGGAGAAAGCGAGCATGGAAAAAGCTGCCTCAAATATGTCATCAGCAGGAAAAATATAGTATAAAAAAACTGGGGCTTCATCGAGATGTGTCACTGGGGTATTTTTTGCTTACTATAGCAAGAAAGCATAATGGCTTTTCTATCTCCTCAGTTGCCTGCAAAGGGCCTTAGTAACCCATATTCCGCACCAAATATGGGCGGGTCAACTTAATTGTGTAAAATTTGGCGATGCCCTAAAGTTGTGTACAGGGTATTTCTGCCAATTGTGAACTTCAACATCCTTGATAACCTTTAGATTTGCGGTACATAAAAAAACTAAGATACAAA
>JBCCVH010000033.1:0-6854 GCA_039195685.1 Bacteroidota bacterium
AAAAATTACTTACTATAATAATGATTAATAAATGCACGCATAAACTCATCGAGTGGTACACCCAAACCCTTTGCAATAAAAAACAAAGTGGTGAGCTTGATTTCTACAAGACCTAGCTCTACCAGCTGTATCGTATTCACATGAATTTCGCTTTTTCTAGCTAATTCTCTTTGTGACATTTTTAGCGCCTTTCTTAGTCTTCGGGTCACTTGACCAAACGCTTTTTTTATTCCTATACTCATAATTAAAAAATTTATATGTTTAAATCACTGGAGATAAAGTAGTGATTTTATTTTTGATTTGTAGCTATTTGAAGATATTTTTTACCTAGAATTTTATTTTATGTGTTTAAATAATAATTTTTAGCAATAAAATTACACTATTTACAAAAACAACTGAACCATAAGGCCTATCTTATAAATGATCTTAGCGCTATATGCTCCCTATTTCAACCAAAAATATGCGTTTGTACTGTAAGATAAAGGTCAAGTCACCTTACATGCAATGTACATAAGCTATGTATGGTAAAGTGTAGTAGGTCTATCAACGTATAACCTACGTTTCAAAGCAGCTTATATGGTCTATTATAGCCTGTTTGTTTTTTTATGCTTTGGGGGATACTGAAAAAATCTATCTAGAATAAAGCATATAAAATCACTATTCTGCTATCAATATGGAATTTTTTTTATAACATTGTGGCATCTATGCGACACCAAAAAACAGCAAGAAAAGTCATTTGGGTTTTTTTAGTGGTAAGTTTGTTGTGCCTTGTGTTTATCATCATAAATAACGAAAAGAAAAAGCAGAAAGCATTTACGATCACCACCACCACTACTATTATTGGTAACATTGTGCAAAACATTGTAGGTGACCAAGCACAGGTAGAAGTGATCATCCAAAGCAACACCGATCCCCACAGCTACTTACTAAAATACGCCTCTGACCCCCCACGACTACAGCATGCCGATCTGATCATCGGTAATGGACTCTTATTAGAAGGAAATCTAGACCAAGCTTTACAAGCAATCTACAAGACGCATCCAACAAAAGTGTATTTTATCAGCCAAGCCCTAGATAATCATAAAATCATCTCAGATGCCAATAATGTCCCCGACCCCCATATTTGGCTACGAACAGACTTTATCATGCAAATACTTCCCGCAATCACCGAACAAATAAAAGACAAAGATCCCGCCAATGAGGAGCTATATGAGACCAATAGCCAACAATATCTAGCTAAGCTACAGGCCCTAGACGAAAAAAGAGCCAACATCATTACAAGTATCCCCAAAGAAAAGCGCCACTTGATCATGCCACACAATGCTTTTGGCTACTGGAGCGCTTATGGGTTTAAAATAAACTCTTTAAAAGGCGTATCTACCAAGCTACAGTCAAGCTTTCAGAAGCGTAAAACCATCGTAGATAAAATTATCCAACACCACATTCCTGCGATTTTCTTAGAAGAGAGTACCAGTAACAAAGGCATCAAAGCCATTATACAAGATTGCGCTAAGCGTGGGCATCACCTAAAAAAATATATGCTGTATACCGACACCTTAGCAGAAGGAAAAGACTACATTGCTACAATGGAGTATAACCTTGATAATATCCAACAAGCTTTAGCTGTATGATTATCCCTGTTGAAAAACCCATTATAGAAATTCACGACCTTACTGTCTCCTATCATAGAAAGCCCGTTTTATGGGATATTGACTTGGGCTTTCCCAGCGGAAAGCTTATTGGCATAGTAGGACCTAATGGCGCAGGTAAAAGCACCCTTTTTAAAACCATGATGGGCATTACTCCTTCAGACAGCGGCTATGTCAAATTTTTTGACCAAAAGCTTTCAAAAGTGCGCAAACGTGTAAGCTACGTTCCCCAACGCATGGCCATTGACTGGAATTTTCCTGCTACAGTATATGAAATCGTGATGATGGGTCGCTATGCCCACATGAGCTTTTTGAAAAGGCCCAGCCTCGCGGATAAGCAAATCGTGCAAGAAGCTCTAGCCCAAGTAGAGATGACACATTTGGCCCATCGCCAAATTGGCTCCCTTTCTGGAGGGCAGCAGCAACGTGTCTTTATCTCTCGTGCCCTAGCCCAGCAAACAGATATTTTGCTCCTCGACGAACCTTTTTCTGGTGTAGATACTACCACCGAAAGGTTAATTCTAGGCATTTTACAAACACTGGTCAAAGCAGGTAAGAGCGTCATCCTTATTCATCACAGCTTAGATATCGTCAAGCACTATTGCGACTATACTGTGTTTATAAATATGTATATTCATGGGGCTGGCCCTACCGAACAAGTGTTTACCCCTGAAATACTACAAGCTACATATGGCGGTAAATCAACAATTTTAAGCAATATCAGTAACATATTACACCAAAAATCCCTTCCTGTACGTGAAAAAAAGCGCTAAGGATATCATTTTATTGTAAGACCCCATTTTATTTTATAAATTGGGCAACTTGGTCTGGTGGTCTAGATAGTTAGGACGCTTGCCTGTCACGCAAGAGGTCGCGGGTGCGAATCCCGTCCAGACCGCTCATTTTACCCTCAACGCTAATGATTAAGACAACGTTGGGGATATCTCTCATCAGTACAAAGCATTGTCAACAGAGAGCAATATTTTCTCTGAGGTATAAAAACATCTCATTCAGCGCACAGCGAAGGCAACGCTTGAGCAGAGCAATATCTGCTGGTATGGCATAATTCGCATTATCATTTTTTTAAACATTCTCTATACGTGCGCTACACTTGGACCGCCCTACTAGGCTATGCAATGGTGTAGTATATGGGATAAAATTTATATCGGGTTAGATCATTAAACTGTGTAAAACAATAATTAAATTGACCTGAAATTTTTAAAAATAATAACTATAAACAAAATAGAAAACCCTGTATGGAAACAACTAAAAGAAGACGCTGTAAAAAAGCTTCGAAACAACAAAAGAGCTGTCTGGAAAGAATAGAGCCAAGAAATGGACGGCCCCGATGCATCATTAGGGAGCGATATTGTCTCAACTTTCTATTATATTTAGCGACCGATTAAAACTAGATTTGAGAATGTAAAACCAATCCATAGATACAATTTATTGAACAGACCCATAGTAAGTGATTAGTTTCCAGCTTAGCTAGCAGGCTGCTGACCAGCTTGGGGCTCGTTTTGATCTACAAGTGCTTTTATCCTTGTATATTCTTTGGCTAAGCTATAAAGGACATATAGCTCTTCATAGCTTGTATCACCTTCTTTTTTCTTATCCCATTCGGTTTGAACTTCTTTGAGATTTTTTCCCAATTGATCACGGGCAGCTTTTATTTGCTTATCTGTAGGTGGTTTTTGTAGTTGATCCGCTGGTGTGTCGATAATTTTATGAACGAGCCTATTAAATTCTTCCTTCTTTAGATTATCATTGTTGCTTGCTCTTTTGATCTCCATGAAAGTTTTGATGGCATGCTCTGCCTCTTCGCCGTTCTTCAGTGCTTTTTTTATAGCCTCTGAAAGGTTGATTTTTTCGCCTTTTGGAGACATATTTCCTTTCTTATCTACAAGTTTTTTATCTTTACATTCCTGTGTGAGTCTTTTTAATACCCTCTTGGCTTCGGTTAATTTTCCTTTTTCTTGGATATTTTCTGCTTTTACCTTCTCACTGTCCTCTAACAATATCTTGATTCTTTTATTTTTTACTGGAAAAAATACGGTAGCTGGCTTATTTTTGTAAACGTAAATAGCATAACCTATACTCCCAGCGACGAGAATACCCACAATAAAAGCACTTATGATAGTGAGTGTTTTATTGCTTTCTGGATGATAATCTTTTTTTGTTTTGATTGTTATTTCCATAATTATTAAAAAGCTGTATCTACATAAATCCCTATATAGAGCAGCTAAAGGTATGACATCCGATACACCCTCCAAAGTAATCAACTAAGGGGCGGTAAAGCGGGAGTATGATATTGTAAAAAAATGATTAAAAAACATAAAAAATTAATTTTGCGCAACTACTGGTAAATGTTTTATTTTAGGATTTGTAGCCACAATTTCCTTGTGTTTGTTGAGGATTTGATATTCTATCACAGAGAGGTTATCATCAGGGACAATGCAAATCCATTGCCAATAGCTTAGCATCCATTGGCGCTTTTTAGATAAAAAGCCTTGATGTAAGTAAGCATAAATATAAGGGTGTACACGTATGGTAATATTGCGGAGCTTGTGCTTGAGGAGAAGAAGTCGGAGTTGCTCTTCGAGTAAGCCTACTAGCGATATGGCAAGCTGTATTTTGCCTTGCCCATAGCATGCGGGACATATTTCTGTATTTTCACCTACTATAGCGGGGCGCACACGTGCGCGAGTGATCTCCATAAGGCATAGTTTACTTAATGGATAGACATCTGATCTTACAGGGTCTTCCTCCATCAAGGTTTTCATCATATCGTATACTTTCTTTTTGTTTTTGGGCAATTTCATCCCCACAAAATCTACTACAATAATCCCTCCTATATCGCGCAAGCGAAGCTGCCGTGCTACTTCTTGCCCTGCCGCTAAGTTAACAGAGAGCGCCACATCTTCTTGGCTTTCTTCATCTACAATAAAATTGCCTGTATTGACATCGATAGCCCATAAAGCATCGGTTTGCTGGATGATGATATAGCCCCCTCCTTTGATTTTGACAATAGGGGACAACAACTCATTTAATTTGTTCCGAATATTTAAATAATCAAAAATAGGCGTTTTACCTCTATAGAGATGGAGAATTTTCTCCCTTTCGGGCAGCATCTTTTGTAAATAGGCTTTAATCTCTTGGTAGGTTTTTTTATCGTCTATGATAATTTGGTCGCAGTTTTCATCAAACAAGTCTTTCATAATGCTAACCACAGAGCGTGACTCGCCTAAGAGCCTATTACTGACCTCTGCCTTAGGAAGGGCACTGATTACCTTATCCCATTTTTTAAGGAGCCGCTGTAAATCTTGGTTCAATGGTTTGACCATTTTCCCCTTAGCGGCTGTACGGACCACTGCCCCGAAATTAGCAGGAAGGATAGAAGAAAAGAGCTGCTTAAGCCTATGCCGCTCTTCTTTATCAGTGATACTAGAAGATACATTTATTTCATTACCAAAAGGGATCAAGACGATATACATCCCTGAAAGTGCGATCTCAGCGGAGACACGTACGCCTTTTGACTTAATAACTTCTTTGGATATTTGTACAATTACCTTTTGATTTGGCTTCAATACTTCATTGATCTTACCATTTTTATTTATTAAAGGAGCTAAAGTGAGCGAAGACATATCTAGCTTCTGCTTCTTTTTTAGCGTCTTATCAATAAAAGAAGAGACCGTTTTAAGGCTAGGTGAAAGGTCTGAATAATGTAAAAAACCATTACGTTCATCTCCCACATCTATAAAGGCCGCATTCATACTAGGGGCAAAGCGTACCACTCTCCCTAGGTAGATATCACCTACTACATAGTTGCCATTTTTGCGATCTTTGTAATATTCCGTAATCTCATTATCTTTTAGTAATAATATGTTGTTGTACTCATCTGTTACGTTAAATATAATTTTTTTTACCAATTGTTTTCTGTTTGAGATATATAAATAATCTATGTTGATTGACTTTTATCTCTCATTATGCTATAGCCATTTTGTGGATATATTAAACAGACATTGTAAATATTTTGGGTAAATATACTACGAAAAATAATCACTTATTTTTTTTATGCCTATTAGCCGCACGGCGTTTTTTTCGTTTATGCGTAGACATTTTAGATGCTTTTCTTTTTTTCCCACAAGGCATATCTGCAAATTTTGAATGGATAATTTCTTCTATTACTTACACACAAATAGCCCTATGATCTATCATACTATTTGCCTGTTTGTAATGTCGCCAAATATACTAATTAATTACGATAATAGCAAAAGAAAGCCCATCTGCTTTAGCAATAGGATGAATTTTGCCCGCTTGTGACAGCTTATTCTTTTTTGATTGGCAATGTATTTGTTTATCCTCTGTGCACAAATATGCCCAATACTTTCCAGTAATAGCTTCTAGTCCAAAGCGTAGGCAGTTGCTTTTTTAATTTACTGTATTTTTGTCTAAGCACATAAGAGCTGTATCCTTTTATTTATCCTACGACTATATGTTACCATAAGTTATTTTGGGGTCTGTTCAATAAACTGTGTCTGCGGGTTGGTTTTACATTCTCAAATCTAGCTTTAATCGGTCGCAAATATAATAGAAAGTTGGGACAATATCTCTCCCCAATGATGCATCGGAGTCGTCCATTTCTTGGCTCCATTCTTTCCAGACAGCTCTTTTGTTGTTTTGAAGCTTCTGCTTTTAGTTGTTCCCATACAGGGTTTTACTTCGCTCATAGTCATTAATATTAAAAATTTCAGGGCAAATTAATTACTGTTTGACACAGTTTAATGATCTAACCCTTATTTTAATTTTCTCTACACATTCTCTATACTTTGATGCGCTTACTTTTCTGTAAAATGGCCAACTTAAACATGATGCGATCTTCCTAGCCTTTATATTAGCCATAAACGCATATTTTTGGGTGCGAAATAGACGCTATCCGACTTGATATCCGCAAGCGATAAGCAAAGCAATAAACGTGGGAGACAAATGCGGGATAAGAAAAGAAAATGTATTCGTATTGTTGCCAAGCCTAGCATAATCATGCAAAGTAGTATGCGAAGCCACCTTTTTATCTTATATTTGCCCAGCAGAAAGAAAGGACCTGTGGCTTAACTGGATAAAGCACTGCACTACGGATGCAGCGATTGGGGGTTCGAATCCCTCCAGGTTCACGATGCTATTACTGGTAAACAATAGCAAAAGCTA
>JBCCVH010000034.1:0-6553 GCA_039195685.1 Bacteroidota bacterium
GCATGGCCAAATTTTACACAATTAAATTGACGCTCCCTATTAAACGAAGTCTCTTTAGGGTTTTTCCCAACAATGCACTATAATACTGTTGCTGTGCAGCAAAAGGCGCTTTCTTAAGATAATTTGTGTATGGGTAAATGAGTTGGCGCAATAATGTACAAATAGGCATAGGACAACGTGAGATAATGGTTTGCGCTTTATAATCCATATTCCGCACCAAAAATATGCGTTTATGGTTCAATATAAAGCGTAAGGGGCATCACATGAGGTGCCACATTGGCCATTTTATAGAGAAATAGGCGTATCAAAGTATAAAGAACGTGTAGAGAAAATTTCAAAATAGCTCATATGGTGCAGTATAGCCTGTTTTTTATTTTTAGTTAACTAAAAATTTGGTGCGGAATATGGGTTATAAAAATTCAAAACAAACAATAATGCGGGATCATATTGGCAAAACAATAGTGGATATTAGGATCTATATTTTTCTTACTACAGTTGGTGCTAAAAGGGGATGTATATAAATTTTGCCAGTCCTTACCTTGATGCTTTTGACGATAGACAGCTGATTTTAGGAGTTACTTTTTTATTTGAGTTGGGGCAGTATCAGCACTCATCTTCTTACGTAAGAAGTGGGCAGTGTGGTTGTTTTTTACTTTGATCATTTCTTCTGGGGTACCTGTAAAGACGACATTTCCGCCTTCAGCCCCTCCCTCTGGGCCAAGGTCAATAATCCAGTCGGCTGATTTGATCATGTCCATGTTGTGTTCGATGGCGATGACAGTGTGGCCTTGCGCGACAAGCTGCTGGAAGATGGAGATGATATTTTTGATCTCTCTAAAGTGGAGGTCTGTACTGGGTTCATCAAAGATAAAGAAGGTGGAGGCATTCATTTTTTCTTGGTTGAGATAGAGGGCAAGTCGCACGCGTTGTGCTTCGCCTGTGCTAAATGAATTGGAAGGTTGGCCTAGCGATAAGTTGCCGAGGCCTAATCTGACAAGGGGCTGGAGCTTATTGATGATAAAGGAGTGGTCTTTAAAGAAACGGATACTTTCTTTTATGGTCATTTGGAGGATATCTATGATATTTTTCCCTTGGAAGGTGATTTCGAGTATTTCTTTTTGGAAACGGTGACCTTGGCAAGTTTCACAGGTGAGGAATATATCTTCCATAAAGAGCATGTCTATTTTGATATGGCCTTCGCCAAGGCATTCTTGGCAGCGCCCATTGGGGGTATTAAAAGAGAAGTGGGAGATGCGGTATTCTCTTTCGACAGCGAGGGGCTGTGCTGCAAGGAGTTTTCGGATGTATTCATAGGCACCTAGGTAAGTAAGCACATTGGAGCGACTAGATTTTTTTAGGGCGTTTTGGCCCATATGGACAATGTGGTTGATTTGGTTGGTATCTCCAGAGAGGCTAATGTATCGGCTTTGCGGGTCGATGCTTATACCGATTTCTTCGGCAATGGTGGGGTAGAGTATTTTATCTACTAGGGTAGATTTGCCACTGCCGCTGATGCCTGTTACGGTAGTGAACACGCCTAAGGGAAAGGTGACATCAATGTCTTGGAGGTTATTTTTGCGTAGGCCTTTGAGTACAATGGCGTGTTGCCATGGGCGGCGTTGGGTGGGTAGGGGGATTTTCTCTTTGCCAGCAAGGTAGCGTGCAGTGGAGCTGGTGTCTGCTTTTAGTAGGGCGTTCCAGTCGCCTTGAAACATTAGCTGTCCACCATTGACACCAGATGATGGGCCGAGGTCGATAATGCTGCAGGCCGCGCGCATGATGAGTTCTTCATGGCCTACCACAACGATGGTATTGCCCATGTCTTTAAGGTCAATAAGTACGTCTAGGAGCTGCGCGGCATTGCGTTTGTGTAGCCCTGCAGTGGGGTCATCGAGTACATAGATGATGTCGATGAGAGGGCTGCCGACCATTTTGGCCAGTCTTGCACGCTGGTATTCTCCTCCAGAGAGGGTATTGGTTTTGCGATTGAGGTTTAGATAGCCAAGTCCTACTTTTTTTAGGTAGAAGAGTCGGGTGACAATTTCTTCTTGTAGTATTTGGGCTACTTTTTTTTGATGGGGGGGGAAGGTGAGGTTTTTCATGAATTCATAGAGGTGGTCTATGGGCATGAAGAGCAGTTGGATGATGTTTTTTCCTCCTATCTTAATGTATTGGATTTCTTTGCGTAGGCCTGTGCCAAGGCATTCCTCACAGGAGATGAGGGCATGGTAACGGGCATAGAGGATGCGATATTGTACTTTGTCTGCTTTTGTTAAAAGCCAAGCAAAAAAGTCTTTGACACCTTTATATTGGTCATTACCGTGCCATATGAGTTTTTTTTGAGCTTCTGAGAGGTATTTATAGGGTCGAGTGACGGGTACTCCGAGCTGGGAGCTTTGTGCAAGGAGTGCTTGCTTCCAAGAGGAGACCATGGGGTTTTGCCATGGGAGAATAGCGCCTTCTTGAATGGAGATATCTTGGTTGGGGATGACTTTTTCTTGACTGATACCAAGAGATGTGCCTGTGCCTTTGCATTGTTTGCAGGAGCCATAAGAGCTACTAAAATCAAAGAGGTCTAGGGTGGGTAGCGGGAAGGTGAGGCCATCTGCTTCAAAGCGATCAGAAAAGATTTTTTTTTCTTGCGGTCCGATGGTGACGATGCAGGTACCGTGTCCTTCAAAGAAGGTTGTTTTGGCGGAATCGGCGATACGCTGGGTGAAGTTCTCATCTATAGCAGTAACTTTTAGGCGATCGACGATAATATAGGCATCTTGTAGCGGGGGTGGGTTTTCTTCTTGTAGTAGGTTTTCGATGAGGATAGATTTGCCTTGGTGGAGGAGGCGCGCGATGCCTTTTCCAAGTTCTATTTCTAGGGTTTCTTTCCAAGTGCGTTTGGATAAAGTATGTAGTGGGGCCAGTAGCATGAGGGTATCATGAGGTTTGGCTGTTTGCTTGACATAGGTAAGCACATCTTCTATCGTGTTTCTTTTGACAATGTCGCCACTAATGGGGGAGTAGGTTGTGCCGAGTCGTGCAAAGAGGAGTTTAAGGTAGACGTATAGATCGGTGGTGGTGCTTACGCGTGTGCGGGGATTTTCCACTCTGGCTTTTCGGTCTAGGCCTATACTGGGGAGGATACCTTGTATGCTATCTACAGGGGGTTTTTTTATTTTTTCTAAAAATTGGCGGGCATTGGGACTAAAGCTTTGGATGTAGCGTTGGCAGCCTTCTGCAAAAAGGGTGTCAAAGCCTAAGGAGGTTTTACCAGCACCAGAGGGGCCTGTGATGGCAATGAGCTGGCGATAGGGGATATCGACATCGATATTTTTGAGGTTTTTAGTTTTGGCTCCTCTTATGCGGATGTAGCGGTTTTCGTAGGTGTTTGTTGTGGCTTCCTTTGGCTTCATTGTAAGTGTAAGTATAAAGCACTATCGTGCATTTTTTAAGGGGGCAATCGTACCTGTCAGCAGGGGCAGATGGTCTGTTGTTGGGTATGAATGTGATGACATGGCTATGGTGTAGGGAAATGATGTTTTTTTGGGGGTGCATAAAATTTTTTCAATAGAAAAAGTAATTTTATAGCATATCTCTGCGGGCTAATATAGGGAATATTCATCGAAAAACAAAATTGGGAGGTAAGGTTATGGGTTAATTGCTAGGGTGATGACTAGGTGAGCGTGTCGTGTGTCGCTTAGGTGTAGCAAAGTAGGTGTAAATAAAGCATAGGCCACCCCAAAAAAAGGCATTAAAGGTTTGGATGCCGTGAGTGATGAGGGCATAGGTTTGGGCATCTTTTCGGGGGACATTATAATAGGTGAGGGCAGAGATGACCAATAGGTGGTAAATGCCTACGCCATTGCTGACGGGGATAATGTGGCTTATATTAAGTATGACAAAAAGGATGATCCCAGCAAATATGCCTTCTGTTTGGGCGAGGGTGCCTGTGCTGTCGAGGGCGTATAGGCTGATGTACTCTAGTAGAAAGTAAAATATCCAAATAAAGAGGGTAACGGTCCAAAAGAAGGGGGTGTTGGCTTTGTAGGCTAGTTTGATATTGTATAGGATTCCTTTTATAAACTGGGTTATTTGGGTTTCAAATTTCTTAAAAAGGGCAAAACATAGGGGTAGGAAGCATATCATGATGCCAAGATTTCGAGGGGAGTGGCTTATGGTGATATTGTGGAGTATATGGGATGTGATTTGCCTTACTTTAGCAGAGAATAGTATGACGATGAACACGCATATGACGCAAAAGAAGAAGAGGTCGACTATACGCTCGATGATGACAGTGGCAAGAGATTTTTGTAGGGGGATATTTTGCATTTTTTGTAATCTTTGGCAGCGTACAAATTCTCCTAAACGTAGACCGAGTGCATTGACAAAGAAGCCACTCATTTCTGCTGTAAAGGTTTGTACCCAAGTGGGATGGGCATGTTGCTTTTCTAGCATGAAGCCCCATCGATAGGCGCGATAGCTGTGATTGATCAGGTGGGCGATCATGGCAAAAATTATCCATTTGAGATGGGCTTGTTGTAGGCCTTGTTTGAGGTCTTTGATGCTGTAGTTTTGATAGGTATATCCAAAGAGTATGATACTACCAAAGAGGAGTATGAGGGTAAAAGAAATGGAAAAAAGATTATTGCTTTTCTGGGTCTTCATGAGCTTGTGATGTTTGGTTATACTTGGTTATTCTTGGAGAAGCGGGGCAATATACGTAACTTTGGGCTGATTTATAGCCTATGGTGAAAAAAAAAATAGTCTACATAGTGACGGAAATGGAGCCGTTTTTACAGTCTAGTTCGTTAGCACGGATTGGTAGGCATTTAGTTGGCGGGGGAGTGCGAGCTGGCTATGAAGTACGTGTAATTATGCCTAAATTCGGGGGGATCAACCAACGAAGTCATTCGCTTTATGAAGTGCAGCGCCTTTGCGGTATTAATGTTGCTATCGATGGAGGCCATATGTCGCTGATTGCAAAGGTGGGGACGATCCAAGAAGATAAAGTAAGATTGCAGGTTTACTTCATAGATAATGAAGAGCTTTTCCATGGCAAGAAAATTTTTAGGGATCAGGATGGGAAATTTTATCAAGATAATGGCACACGGATTGGTTTTATGAGCAAGGCGGCCTTTGTGATGCTGGAAAACTTAGGCTGGGCACCTGATATTATTCATTGCATGGGATGGGCATGGTCTCTTGTACCTGTATATGGGAAAGTGGTGTATGCAAACCGTTTCTTGTTTAAAAAATCTAAATTTCTGTTTACGTATGGGCCAAATTACTTTACAGAATCACTAGGCGATGGCTTTTTGCCGAGTGCGCAATTGCGTAAAGTGACCCCCGACTATATCACAGAGATGGGAGGCGGACCTACCTTTGAAAAGATGATGACACTAACGAAGCAGCATGCAGATCGCGTGACCTGCTCTTTTGATGAAACTCATGCGCCCGCATCAGCTATGATGAAAAAACACCAAATTCATCACATTGCCAACAATGATGAATTAATAACTAACTATCATCGCCTTTACGATGAACTACTAGGGGAACCCCCCACCCTGCCAGCTTAAGCGCGCATATGCTACCATATCCCCTAAAAATTCCCCCATCTTATTCCCTTCCCCAAATTAAAGCCAATTTAAATGTGAAAAAAAATTTGAGAACCGCTGAAAAATTTGTACCTTTGTGGCTATGAATAATGCCTTTGTTGTCTCCGCAAGAAAATATAGACCCCAACAATTTGCCAATGTCGTAGGCCAATCACACGTCACACAAACATTACAAAATGCCATTATCTCTAGGCAAATCGCAAGCGCTTTCCTCTTTAGTGGCCTTAAAGGCTCTGGGAAAACTTCCTCCTCGAGAATATTCGCAAGAGCCATCAACTGTGATGCCCCCACCGCTACAGGAGAGCCCTGTAATACATGCCCTAGCTGCAGCGAAAAAGCCTCTTTTAATATCCATGAACTAGATGCAGCCTCCCATAACTCCGCAGAAGATATGCGTAAAATCGTAGATCAAATTCGCTACTGCGCTCCTAATGGCAAAAAAACGATCATCATCATTGACGAAGCCCATATGCTCTCTAATGCTGCACTCAATGTACTCCTCAAACCACTAGAAGACACCCCACCACATGTGGTCTTTATGCTAGTAACTACAGAAAAACAAAAAATCCTGCCCACTATCCAATCAAGATGCCTCCCACTCAATTTTCGTGTGGTACGTGTACACGAAATTCAACAACATTTGGCCTACGTGGCCACAGAAGAAAAAATTGTAGCTGATACCAGCGCCCTTCTCCTCATTAGCCAAAGAGCAGCAGGCTCACTCAGAGACGCTCTCTCTATGTTTGACCTGATCGTCACCTTTTCTGGAGATCATACACTTACCTATGAAGCTGCGCTGCGCCACCTCAATCTCTTAGACGAAAAAGTATATATAGCGATCACCGATGCCCTGTATGCAGGTCGTATAGGCGATGCACTCCTACAATATGATACCATTATCCGACAAGGCTTTGATGGCTACCAATTTGTAGGCGACTTAGGCA
>JBCCVH010000035.1:0-6396 GCA_039195685.1 Bacteroidota bacterium
GGATTCGTTCCGCACTGAAAAAGTTTTATAACTTCTTAACGGTATCTAGTGCTATATTATATAGCAGCTTAGATACCGTTTTTTGTATGTACACAGCAAAGTCTCTTATTCTCATCTCAACCTTTCATTTTTCCTGAGTCGACTAACAACGTCTGCCCAACATCAAGAAAATAGGGCGCCACTGGATATACAATCTCGGATAAAAGCCATGCTTTTTTGAAAAGATGCACCTCAATACCACATCGAGGTAAAGGTGATTTCATCGTTTCAAGCAAGTTCCTCTAGATCAAGTAAAAAAATGCCCTTTTTAGTTTAATATTTGCTGTGCATACTATACTTTCCATCTAATGCCGCGCTATAGCCTTGCTTGCCATGCATACTTGCACTGGACATATGTGTAATATAATAATAAGCATAGGCTATAGTGTGCCGCATCACCGCTCATTGCTTTTTGGTGCTCTGGAAATATTGAAAAATTTGACCCAAAACAAGAGATATACATCCGTCTACACATCAGTTACCAAAAACTATTAAAGCTATTTTTTGCAATTATAGAATAATTTTAGTAATATGGTGCCATACTATTAAAATACACTTTATGAAAGATAGAAAAGTAAAAGCCATTACCCTAGGCATTGACATAGGCCTAAGTTCCATCGGTTGGGCACTTGTAGAAAACCAAAAGCAGTTCATAGATGGAGGAGTGCATATCTTCACAAATGGAGGGGATGATAAAGCCAACGCTACCCGACGCGAAAAACGCCTTGAAAGAAGGCAAACACGACGCCGAAGTATGCGCATACGGCGCTTGATCCATAACCTTGCAGATACCCCTATGCTCCCTATCAACACGATAGTCAACCTCCGAAAGCAACTGGACAAAGCTGCTAGATTGGCTAGCAAGGAGCGACACGCTCCCACCACTTCAAGCGATACCAAAGCATTGAAAGATTTTTTTGACTTGTCCCCATGGGTACTCCGTAAAAAAGCCATCCAAGGCGAGAAGCTTACTGCACAAGAGCTAGGGCGTGTCTTTTACCACTTCGCGCACCAGCGCGGCTTTCCCAAAAGGAGCCTCCGCACGCTAGAGGGAGATAAAAAAGCCGACGAGGAAGCCAAAACACTCAAAGAAGGCAGTCCAAAAGATGATAAAATTGGGGCTGATGCTACCCAAGAAAAAGTCGAAAAACAAGAAAAAGAACACCGCTATCTTGGCTATTATCTCGCTAACCTCTTACCCAGCAAGGGCATACCTCCTTACAAGATGGGCGAACGCATACGCAGCCGCTATACCTATCGTGAAATGTATGAGGCGGAATTTGACCACATATGGAAAATGCAAAGACATCACCATCCTGCGCTGCTCACCCAGCAGCGCAAAGCAGCCATCAAACATATCCTTTTTTCCCAACTTCCTTTACAGACACCACCTAGAGGGCAATGCACCTTCGAGCCAAATAAAAAACGCGCCTACCTTGCCTCTTTACGCTTTGAAGAATTTAGAGCTTACCAATATGTCAATAACTTTTTAGCCCAATATGGGCTCACTACGCCAGCAGCACGTATGCCTTTTTTGGAAAAAGCTATTGCAGAATTTTTAGGCAGGAAAAGCGGAGTTGCCCCTAGTCAGCTTGCTAAAAAGCTCCAACTGAGCAACGCTAATAAAGCTACGTCCAACAGGGATACACAAGACAAAGAGCCCAAAAGAGCAGAATTTCAATTTACCACACAGCTGCGTAACCTCTTTGGATCAGCCGCATGGGATGCTTATACCCCAGCAGAAAAAAATGATCGTTGGCATATTATTTTTAGAAAAATAAATCAGCTCAAAGACATCGATAATCTAGAAAAATACGCCAAAAAACATTGGCATTTCAAGGATAAGCAAATAGCTGACCTACGTAAGATCATCATCCCCAAAGGTGTAGGCAATATCAGCGAAAAAGCTATCCGCTATATCTTGCCTTATTTGAAAAGAGGCTACCGTTACGATCAAGCTGTGTTGCTAGGCAGTATATGCAAAGCTTTTGGTCATAATTTTGATCAAGAAACCCTTGCTACTAACCATTGGGCTACCCTCTCCGAAGCAGAAAAAGAAGCTATAGACAAGCAGGCTCACGCTTATTTAGCAGAAAAGGCACAAAAAGCAAGAGATCATATTATCCACTATCTCAAAGCCCACTATCCGAAAAAAGCCCTATATACTACTCGAATTTACCACCATAGTAATTTTGCCTTACCTAAGCAGCATGAGAAGAAGCTCCCTTTACCTGATCCTACCCGCAATCCTATTGTAGACAAAGCGCTTATCCAACTCCGAAGAGTGGTCAATGCCATGATGAAAAAACACCACCTTACGGAGATCCCTTGTATACGTATAGAGATGGCTCGAGAGTTGAAAAATAGCCCAAAAGCTCGAAAAAAAACCGAGGATAACATCAAGAAACACACAAGAGAAAGAGCAGATGCGTATCAACATCTTTATAAAAATAATCTCCCTACTACCCCCTACAATATCCAAAAATACCGTCTTTGGAAAGAGGTAAACTATACTTGCCCCTTTTCAGGGAAAAAAATAAGTATCGGAGAACTCTATGGCAAACTAAACGATGGTGACAATGCTGTAGAAATAGAGCATATACGTCCTGTCACACCTAAAGATAATCGCTGGATAAACCTTACCATCGCACTACGCAATATCAATCAAGATAAAGATAAAGGCACGCCTTATGAGCTTTTTGGTGCTGATTCAGCAAAGTGGGAAGCGATTAAAAG
Source organism: Bacteroidota bacterium (assembly GCA_039195685.1). GTDB lineage: Bacteria > Bacteroidota > Bacteroidia > Cytophagales > Amoebophilaceae > JBCCVH01. The sequence goes on from JBCCVH010000035.1 coordinate 2,776, forward strand.
AAATGTTAAGGCTTGCTTTTCTCCAAAAAAGTACGACCATTTTATTAGTGAAGAGCCTTTAGACAAGCAACTACTTACCCAGCGAGAAATAGGCTTGACAGGCTATATCGCCCGCGAGACAAAAAATTACCTCCAACACATATCTCCCGATGTGGAAAACACCCAAGGTGGGATAATCAGTACCCTTCGGCGCGAATGGAAACTCAACGAACTGCTTTCCCCTAGCTTTATATGCAAGCAAGCAGATAGTACTTTAGATTTTAAAGGAAAAACGATCAAGGAAGGGGCTACTTGCTATGTAGCCTATAGGGAAGCCGAAGCAGGTGAAGTACACACATCCGAGGGCTGGCAATATCTCTCCAAAAAAACGGTCTTACCCCAATGTGTGCTGGTTGATATAGCCCCGTTTGAGCCAGCATTTAAAGGCAGAGATACCGAAGAAATACATAAAGATATCAAAAAATGCCTTAGTGAATTCAAAAAACTCACAACAATCACAGACAAAGCTGTAAAAACTGCTCAGGAAAAAGCACTTAAAAATCGCCTCAAAGGCTATCATGACGAAAATCGTGACCAAGAAAGACATAACAATAGCGTAAAAAAAGCACTTATAGCAAACCTCAAAAAACGTGCTAAAGCAACACTAGGACATCCTATTTTTCACATCATAGAAGCTCGCCTTCAAAAGAAAAACAATGACCAGTCGAAAAAGGATATGATAAACACTTTCTATCTCAAGCCCAATGAGCCTAAAAATCGTAGCGACCACCGCCACCATCTCATCGACGCATGTGTGATCGCTACCACAGCGATAAAGCACACTCAACGTATCAATACCGCTGCAGGTGAAGGAAAGCATAACAAAGAGAGGCAATACAACATCTCAGCACCATGGAGAAGTTTTTGGGAAGATATGAAAGAACTGCTGAGCCGTACCTTAATATCCATAGATCAACCGCTAAAAATTTGTGCTAAAGCAAAAAAACGTGTAAAAATACCCCGCTATGACCAAGCTACACAAGGCAAAAGATATCGCTACATTACAGCTCAAGGCCTTACTGCACGAGGGCAACTCTGTAAAGAGACATTCTATGGTCAGTATCTGGACAAAGACGGTAAGAAAAAATACCATGTAAGGAAGCCCATTACAGCTATACAAACCTTAAAACAAGCAGATAAAATTGTTGACGAACATATCAGAATGCTGGTCAAAGCCCATATCTCCCAGCATGAAGAAAACAAAGTACCTTTTTTTATAGAACACAAAGAAGGTAATAAGATCGTAGGTAGAGCACCGCTCCTTTTCCTCCATAAAAAAGGAGATAAGACTGCTATTGCTTCTCCTATCAAAAGCGTAAGGATTGCAGAAAATAGCGAATGTATGAAGCCAGCAAAGTCAAATGGGTCCAATAACAGCTGGGTAAACCCTAGAAACAACAAAATTGCTGGCTTTTACTACAATAAAGGCCATGCAAAGAACCCTTGGACAGTACAGATAGTCACTTTTTGGGATGCTGTGCAGCTGTCCAGTCAAAAAAAGAAACTTCTCTCTGCCAGCAATGAAGCTAGAGGTGCCCTTTGTTTTACGCTCAAGATCAATGATTTTCTGCTCTTTCCTCCCAAAGCATGGCAAGGCAATAGCCTTGAAGATTTACAGCTCCTCCCTATCGCACAGCTCACCCCTTACCTATATAGGGTACAAAAAATTGACCAAAATGGTAATTTTGCTTTTCGTAAACATATCGCCGCCACACTGGGGAACCCATTAGAACAATTATTGCTTGTATGTAGTTCACTGCTAAAACGCCATCCTATTAAAGTCACCATTAATAAGCTAGGGGAAATTATCAAGTGGCAAGTTCTCAATACGATCTCATCATGATCGCTTCTACCGTTTCTATCAGTCAACCTGCGCATTTAAGTCTTGCCAAAGGCCAACTGCAAATTTCTTTAAAGACTTCTGGGGTAATAGACACGATCCCCATAGATAGCCTCGGCTATTTGATCTTTGACCATCCTCAGATCACCTTAACCCATGCCCTCCTCGCTAAGTTAGGCACATATCAAGTAGCTACAGTCATCTGCGACAGCAAGCATCTACCTATTTCCCTCACCTTGCCACTCTATGGTCATCACCTGAGCCAAGAGCGCTTTCATCACCAACTCAATGCCCCTCTTCCCTTAAAAAAGCAACTTTGGAAGCGGGTTATTATACAGAAAATAGATCACCAAAGCCTATTGCTCAAGGAAAAGCAAGCGCTGGCTACTTATCGTTTACTTCAGCAATTCAAAAGTGAAGTACGCAGTGGGGATAGCAGCCAAAAAGAGGCACAAGCAGCTAAACATTATTGGAAAGCACTATTTGGTAGCGCCTTTTTCCGTGACCCTAAACGGGAGGATTTCTATAATTTGGCACTAAACTACGGCTATGCCATTCTTCGTGCCATGGTAGCCCGCGCCCTCATTGGCAGTGGTCTCCTCCCCTTTGCAGGTATACATCATCACAATCGCTATAATCCTTATTGTTTAGCAGATGACATCATGGAGCCCTACCGTCCTTGGGTAGACCGCTATCTCTATCATTTACAGCTGCCTCAAAGAGCAGCCCCTACCCAACTCTCTAAGGAAGAACGTGCCCAGTTGCTTGAGATACCCTACCTAGCATGCCATATTAAAGAAGGCCAAAGTCAACTCCATATTGGTATAGCCCAAACCACCGCTTCTCTTGCCAAAGTGTACTACACCCAAAATCACCGCTTGATTACCTTCCCGAGCTTGCCCTGCGATGAAAAGAAAAAAAAGCGCAATACTAAGAAAAATTGACCTAGCTGAAACCATGTGGCTCTTTGTACTCTTTGATATCCCACGTACCACCAAAAAACAGCGTTTCTATGCCAGTCAATTTCGGCAAAGGCTATTAAGCAGAGGTTTTACGATGATGCAATTTTCTGTTTATATACGCCATTGCGGAACTACCGCCTATACTGATACGATAGCCCGTTTCGTAATGCATTCTGTACCGCCAGCAGGGAAAGTATCCATTATTCGTATCAAGGACAAACAGTTTGGTAAGATACAAACTTTCCATAAAGCCAAAAAAAGCGAGATAGAAGCCCCGCGACAAAGACAGTTGGCACTTTTTTAGCCAAGCCTACAACCCATTAAGCCAATAAAAAGTAACGGTTTTGCAAAAAGATGAGCTTAAATATAATATTAAGGTAAAGATTACTTCATTTTTTTCAAAAATCAACCCCCATATAAAGTATGAAAACCGACCTTTCTAGCCCAATAAGGACGTTTTTGAGAAAGGTCGGCTGTGCATACTTTCATTTAATATCAATCTATAGCAACTTGACTCCGCTAAAGCGGCTCCAACTCCGCTGTGCATACTTTCATTTAATATCAATCTATAGCTTCTGATTGCTTATTTGCTTCTAACTCTTTGCTGTGCATACTTTCATTTAATATCAATCTATAGCATGAACGTGTGAGCAATAGAGTTATGAGTTGCTGTGCATACTTTCATTTAATATCAATCTATAGCGTATATCTTGATGGTATGCCTGAGCTTGCTGCTGTGCATACTTTCATTTAATATCAATCTATAGCGGTCATTAATCA
>JBCCVH010000036.1:0-6068 GCA_039195685.1 Bacteroidota bacterium
AATACTTCAGGGTTAACGACTTAGCAAAAGAACTGGCGGAGGACCTAGCAGAAAAGCAAACAAAACAAAAACTTGAAAAAGAAGCCTCCAAGTTCATAGCGCAAGGTAAAAAAGAAGAAAAGAAAGTCATTATCCAGCAATTAATCGCTTCTGGGATGAAAAAGGCAGAAGTCGCACGAATGTTGCAGATGCCTTTACAAGAGTTAGCAACACTTTTAGCTTAAATGTATAACTTTTGCTAGAAAGTGGCCTGTATTGCATTACAAAAAACAGCATTGAAATTCACTTTCGCTTTTTGCACTCAACTATGCTTTTATGGTGCACTCTAGCCTTTTTATCCTTTCTTATTCCGCTTTTAAAGCTAAAAATCTCTCAAAATTTGGTGCAGATGAATAGGGGTTCAAAAATACACACAACTAGCTTAGGCGCTTTGCGTACCTGTTCATGCTGTACATCATTCGTTGATGATATGCAGAGAAAGTGCCCAATTGCCCATTATCGCCTGTTATGTCGATGACCTTTGGTCATCAGGAGCTGGCGAGGATAAAAAATAGTCACATAGACCAGCCCATATATCATGCCACCTAAGTGTACTGCATTTACCCCTTGTGTTTGTATAGAGCCAATTTTGGCATAATCCATATAAAAGAAATAGGCTAAAGGTATGAAAGTATAGGTAACAGATTTGTGGGGAGAGAGCAGTAAACTGGCAAACATTATAGCATTAGTAGCGCCAGAAGCCCCTAAGCCTTCGAATCGAATGCCTAGGTTAAACAAGTTTTTATGGATAGTGAATATGGCTATCAGAAGGGAGAGCACCATGCTACTTATATAGAATATAAAAAAATCGGTATTTGATATAGTCGTATTTTGACATATCCAGCGGCCTGCGACCAGTAGACAGAACATATTGCTTATGAGGTGTAATTTGTTAGCGTGTAAAAACCCATAGGTAAACAACCTATACCACTGGCCGCGCTTGACTACATAATAAAAACTATACCCAAATTGCTTATACCTTGAGTTTACATCTTGCCAAGCCCACCAGGTAACCAAACAAGTAAAGAAAATAATCCCATAGAGAGCAAAAGTATTGTCTTTTGGAGGGGATAGTGGTGCTGGATATTTTGGATGCTGGTGTAAATTGGTTAGCATAGTTATATCTATTTTGGTTAATATATTTGTTGTATTCGTGCCATTCGCCTATTATGGCTTAAGGGGCTCTTCCGCTGCGTGTGCTGCGACTAGATGCTGGAGCTCAGCGAGCTTGAGCAAAGCCTCTACAGGGGCAAGGCTGGGGATATCTATCTTGTTGATGGCTTGTATAATAGGATGGAGCTTGGGGGTGAGCTGCTTTTTAAATAAATTAAGTTGCTTGGAAATATTTTCGGGAGAGAGTATGTCTTGGTCTGGCGGGAAGGCTGGGGTCGCGGTGGCAATCAGTTGCTGTGCACTGTCGATGATGGGTTGGGGGATACCAGCCATCTTCGCGACATGTACGCCAAAGCTTTTTTGGGAGCTTCCAGGCTCGAGGCGGTGTAGGAAGTAGATATTTTCTCCCGTTTCTTTGACAACTACTTTATAATTTTTCAACTTGGGGAGCTGCGCAGCCAAGGCATTAAGTTCATGGTAGTGGGTGGCAAAAAGTGTTTTAGGTTGGCACTGAAGATGGTTGTGCAGATACAGGAGGATACTGGTCGCTAAGGCGGTGCCATCCAGGGTGCCTGTCCCACGTCCCAATTCATCTACGATCACCAAGCTGCGAGGGGTGAGATGGTGGAGAATATTGGCCATTTCATGCATCTCGACCATAAAAGTAGATTGTTGCTTGGCAATGTTGTCCGCAGCACCAACACGGGTAAAGAGGCGATCTGTAAGGCTGATGCGGGCCTTATCAGCAGGGACAAAAGCGCCTATATGGGCGAGTAGAACGATAAGGGCCACCTGACGAAGGAGCGCGGACTTGCCTGCCATATTAGGGCCTGTGATCAAGAGGATTTGTTGCTCAGAGCTAAGTAGGACATCGTTGGGAACATAGGTTTGGTCGAGAGGCGTATAGCGTTCGATCACAGGATGCCGCCCCCCTTGTATATGAATAGTATCTCCATTATCTAGGGTAGGCCGCACATATTGGTAGGTGTTGGCGATATGGGCGAAGGTGTGGTAGCAGTCGATATCAGCCACAGTATTGGCATTTTGCTGGATAGGGGCAATAAAGGAGACCACTTTTTCCACAAGTTGGAGATAGTGCTTTTGCTCTAGCTCTTCAAAGCACGTTTGGGCATGCAAGATCATCTCTTCATATTGCTTGAGCTCTTGGGTGATGTAGCGCTCTGCATTTACAAGGGTCTGCTTACGTATCCATTCGGGAGGGACTTTGTTTTTATGGGTATGGGTGACCTCTAGATAGTACCCAAAGACTTTGTTATAGCCTATTTTTAGGGAAGAGATACCTGTTGTTTTGCGAGCTTGGCTTTGGATTTGATTGAGATGTTGATGTCCTTTCATGGCCATATCGCGTAGTTGGTCCAGTTGAGGATCAACGCCTGCTTTGATCAATCCGCCCTGATTGATGTGTAGAGGCGGCTCTTCTTGTAGGGTTTGGCTGATAAGGGTAACCAACGCTGTACAGGGATGCAGTTTTTGGGCTAATCTATGTAAAGGAGGATAAGAACTATTGGCAAGGGCCTCTTTGATGGGGGCAATATGTAGTAAGTTTTTTTTGAGTGTTTGGAGCTCGCGCGGGTTGATGCGTTTGCTAGCCACCTTAGAGATAAGACGCGCTAGGTCATTGATTTGGCCCAGCTGCTTGCTAAGATAGGTAATAAGATCGGGCGCTTGGACAAGCATCTCTACAATATCAAGGCGTTGGTGGATCGTTTTGAGATCGGTAAGCGGAAAAAGGAGCCACTTTCTCAGCTTTCTTGCACCCATGGGGGTATGGGTATGGTCTAGGACTTGGAATAGACTCACTCCTTCCTCTTGCTGGGGGCGTAGGAGCTCTAGGTTGCGAATGGTAAACTTATCTAACCACATGTAGTGGTCTTTTTTGAGCTGGGCGATGCGCGTGATATGGTGGAGATGTTTGTGTTGTGTGGTCTCGAGATAACGCAAAATAGCCCCTGCTGCGATAATGGCTTCGGGTAAGTGGTCAATGCCAAAGCCCTTTAAAGAAGCTGTACCAAAGTGGGCGGTAAGTTTTCTATAGCCATAATCACGCAAGTAAGGTTTATCTTCCATAATATAGTAAGGAGGTGGGGAATGGGGGAAAAGAAGATGGAAGTTATTTTTAGATTTTTTATTAAAAAGGACTTCTTTCGGGGAAAAGCTTTGTATGATCTTGCTGATATAAGCCTGACTTCCTTGGGTAGTGAGAAATTCTCCTGTAGAGATATCTAATAGGGCTATTCCAATGGCTTGTTGCCCAAAATGGAGAGAGGCCAAATAGTGGTTACTTTTTTTTTCGAGTAGATTGTCGTGGTAGGTGAGGCCTGGGGTGACTAGCTCGGTGACTTCGCGTTTGACTAGTATTTTTCCTTTTTGCGGCACTTCCATTTGGTCACAAACGGCCACCCGATAGCCTGCTTTTACAAGCTTAGGCAGATAGGTATTGAGGGCATGGTGGGGAAAGCCAGCTAGGGCTACATTACCTGCTGCACCATTGGAGCGTTTGGTGAGTCGGACATCGGTCACCTTATGGAGACAGTGCGCATCTTCTTCAAAGGTTTCATAGAAATCACCTACTTGAAAAAGAATAAGTGCATTGGGATGTTGCGCTTTTATCGCATAATATTGTTGCATCAATGGAGTTGATACTTTTGTTTGCATGGCGGTTGTTGTTTTGCTTGGAAGGGTATAGCTGTTTTTTCTCATCATTAATCCGCTGCAAAGAGTGACTGCTTGGGCAGGGGACACGCCACAAAATAGGCTATTATAGCTAAAAAGCCAAATAACGGAGCGCATTGCAGAGCACTAACTTTAGCTAGTATGGGACTGTTGCATTTGAGAAAGTCAATTTAATGGTTAAAACGTAGTCACCACTTGAGCTTATGTATAACGCTATTGCTTGCCAATGGTTAACTTCAAAAGGTACTGTTGCAATCCATATTCCGCACCAAATTTTTCAAGTAACTAAAAGAAAAAAACAGGCTGTACTGCACCATATAAGCTATTTTTAAATTTTCTCTACACGTTCTCTATACTTTGATGCACCTATTTTCCTATAAAATGGCCAATTTAAACATCATGCGACTCTTCCTAACCTTCATATTGAGCCATAAACGCATATTTTTTTGTGTAATATGGGTTGCATTGCTAAAGCGAAGACGTTTTTTGGGGTTTATGGCTGATTTTGTCTAAAAAACGAATAATACTGTTAAGCCATTTATCATTGCCTTGTTGCTGCCTTTTTCATAATTTTTTTACTAAGTTTTATTGTACAAATATTTTATTTTACACAATTAAATTGACTTTTCTGTTTTAAATATGTACTCCATAGCATACTATTAAGCGTTTAAAAGGCGCGCTAATGTCTTTAAAATTAACCCTAATATCTCGGCAGTCCTAGCTTTATTCCATATGCTAAAAGCTTAATGATTGCCTCTTTGTAATTCATTCATAACGCTTTCCTTTATATCTTCATCTAAATTATTTACTGCGTTGATTACCTCATCTCCACCGTGTGGGTTTTGATCGACCATATATAGTATGACATCTTCTGCATACGGAGATTTGTTGATTGACTCATACAATTGTGGGTTATCTTTTAAACCCTTGCAATGCGCAGCATTGTGCTGAACGAACGTGAAGCTTCTAACTCAAAAAAATGTCTATTTTATGTGCATAAACGTTATTTTTAGACTCTAATTGTATCTAAATTGAATACTTCAAGGTTAACTATTTAATCCATTTGCCATCATCATTTAGTGCCAATCTATATACGATCTGGGTTTATTATTTAGCTCCTTTTGCTTTTAGAAACTTTACTACATCTTTACAATTGTTTTCTTTCGCCAATTGTAAAGCTGTTTTGTCCGCTCTACCTAAAATGTTCATGTCGGCACCTTGCTCTACTAGATACTTTACAACTTCTAAATATCCTCTATAGGCACTCAAAGTTAAGGCTGTGTTTCCACTAATGTTGTGCTCATCCAGATTAACGCCTTGTTGGTGTAAATACTTTACACAAGCTAAATGCCCGTTTCCAGCACTCAATAAAAGAGGGGTATCAAGCCACATATCTATGTCATTGATATCAGCACCTTGCTGGTGTAGATATTTTACAATTTCTAAATGACCTAAAAGGGCGCTATGCATTAAAGGACTGTAGTCATGTATATGCGCAGCACGGATATCAGCGCCTTGCTCGATAGCATGCTTTACGCCTGCCAAATTGTCAGCAGCAATACAGGAAAATAATTCCTCTTTAACTTTTTTTTTGTTTATCGTATTTGCATTCATTTTTATTTGATTTAAAATTTAATAATGACTTCTTATTTCTTTTTCGATAATTTTAAAAGTTGTTGCGCCCAAAAAATATAGCCCAGCTGCTTCAGCTACAAATTTAGTAGTTAAATAACATATTATTATCTTGACCTTCGTTTTTGCAACTTTCAAGAAAGGGCCCAAAACCCTAGCTGTGCAGTTTTTTAGTTGTAACTATCCCAATCTTATGGTTAGGATTTAAATAAAATTCATCTTGCTCATCCTGCAAATATAAACAAACTTTTTCATACGAACAAAGCCCCTTAAACGCTTTTAAAGATTGCGTGTAATTATAAGCGAATTTCATAGTGATGCACTTCTTAAAATTAAGGGAAAGAACGGGGACACTTATTTGTATTTTTTACTAGAGCATCAGAGTACAAGTGACCCACTAATAGTTGCAAGGCTATGGCAATACATGAGCAATATCATAGCTTACGACATGAAACGCCAGTTATCTATTGATCCAAATCGCAACAACCTTAAAGTGCCTGCTATCTACCCTTTTGTGCTATATTCAGGCAAAGCAAAATACAAATGGCCCAAAAAATTTAGTATTGAAATTGACGGCTGCCCACTATTGG
>JBCCVH010000037.1:0-6053 GCA_039195685.1 Bacteroidota bacterium
GATCGTGCGGCTTTCTTGCCCATTTCTCGTTGCCTCGGATCTGTTCGGCATTCGGCTGCTGTTGGCGCTACCTCAGGTTCGTTCCTGGCCTCACAAGCCCAAAAACTGGACGATCAATATCGGCATCGGTGTAGTAGCTATTTTCTTTTGATGTACAGCTACCAAATTTGTTTTTTGATCTTTTTTAAGAATTGCGCCTTTACTTCCAAATAGCGTTGCCTCTTTCAAATTAATTTTAGAATGGCTAGTGCAACTTTTCCTTAAATGTGGACAAAAACGTACAAAAATTGCTCAGTATCACTGCGCTAAGTGTTGATGGTGATGGTCTTTAATTTTTATAATCAATACACTTTATTTTGCATTGCTGAGCTTCGTTATTTATATTTGGCTAACTTAAAGTAACTAACTTTTAAATACCTATTATGATTTTCAAATTCCTTTATACCCTATGTACTATAATCGGGGTGAATAGCCACATGCAAACACCTATTACGATGAATAACACTATGGCAATTACCACTACAACCAGTAACACTATAGAGATCAATATAGAGGAAGGTGACACGATGATTCGCAATTTATGCAATGATTTTACACCTTATATTGGAGAGAATGCTTGCGCTAAAACACTATTTGAGGTATCTCAAGCAGTTCATTTTGTCACTATAAATAAGACAAACATGATACTAAAACCTAAAAGTTACGACCTGACTTGTTATCATGACACATCATACGCTCCCCATGAAGAAGATATATCCCAGTGCTTTCCTAAAACTTATCAATTCACGATAAGTGCTTTACACCTTAACAATAGCCAGCTGATTACAGAAAAAGTGTATAGCATCACCGTAAAAAATATTTCGCTAAGTGGAACTGACAAATTAATCCTTGGGGCACTTATGCTTAGCTCGGTAAGTTTTTGTCTGGTCAGCTGCTGCTTGGTGGAGAAAAAAGATTCATGCTTTCGTAACCGTACACAAGTATCAGTATTAGAAGATAAAAAAATGAAAGCTCTAAAGATAGCAACTGCTGTATAATCTTGTGCAATCACAGGCTAAGCATGGCAGGCAAGGCTATTTCTCCAAGTTGTTCCCTTTATAGGGATATTGTGTAGCCAAAAACTGGACGATCAATATCGGCATCGGTGTAGTAGCTATTTCCTTTTGATGTACAGCTACCAAATCTGTTTTTTTGATCTCTCTTAAGAGCTGCGCCTTTACTTCCAGATAGAAGAAAGTGGCTGTGATCTTTTGGTGCGTAAGCTGGTGTTGGTATACCTTCTCATAAGGCTTGATACTGATACCTGCCTGACGGATAGCTGCCAAAAGAGGGGTATTTAGTTCGGCTAATGTAGTGGCATGTGCTTTTTCGATAAGATAAAAATCATACAATCCACACCATATATCTCCCTGTAAGCGTTTTTTTAAATATATTTTATCCTTAAATGTGATCAAAAAATAGTAGAAATAACGTCTTTTTATTTTTACTTTTCGACTTTTCACTGGCAATAAGTGTTGTTTTTGCGTTTGGCTGGCTACACATATCTTAGCCAAAGGACATCCTTGGCAATGCGGCTTTTTAGGCGTGCAACGTAGGGCCCCAAACTCCATCAACGCTTGGTTGAACTCTCCGGGTCGATGATAGTCCATTAATGAATGTGCCAAAGCCCTAAAATCTGTCTGCACATTAGGCAAGCTAATATCTTTTTCAATACCGAAGATGCGTGCCAGCACCCGATATACATTCCCATCTACGGTAGCTACTGGCTCATTAAAGGCAATAGATGCAATGGCTGCTGCTGTATAGGGCCCGATGCCAGGGAGTTTGATCAAGTCAGCATAACGGCGAGGGAAAACGCCGTTTAAATGCGTGGTAACATATTGTGCACATTTGTGTAAGTTTCTTGCGCGAGTGTAATAGCCTAGCCCTTGCCAAAGACGCAATACTTCTTTTTCTGTACTATTGGCCAAATCTTGGACTGTCGGATAGGCAGCCAAGAAGCGTTTATAATAGGGGAGCCCCTGTGCCATACGTGTTTGTTGTAATATAATCTCGGACAACCATACTTCATAAGGCTTTTTAGCGGCACGCCAAGGGAGTTGCCGTGCATTGTGTTGATACCATTTAAGTAATTCGGTTGTGAAAATTTGATGTTTTTTCGCCATATAACAGTTGCTTATTGCAGTCCTTCAAAAGGTTTAGATGTCGTCATGCTTGACATAAAGCTGGGCTTTTTGTACTAAAAAACAAGATTTTGCCATAAACTGGCTTTTTTTCTTTATCTAAGAGTTGCTAAATTTAATAAAAAAATCTAAATTGGGGTGGCAAATCTATACGACTAGCTCCTATCTGGCACCCCAGGTCTGGAAAGAAGCAAGGACAGATAGTCGTAGCAGTGCGATATATGATTTGCCATTTATTTTATGATGAAGACACAAAAACACTTTTTTTAAACCTTAACGTACTATGGATGATCAATATACCTTGCTAGAGGAGACACAAGTGAATATGAAAAAAATTCACGAAAGAGTCGAAAAAAAGCTTGCTATGTATAGGCCTAATAGCATACATGGTGATATGGTTAGCCAAACTAAGGTAGACTATCACGGCGTACCTGTCCCAGTAGAGCAAGTGGCTTCCATTAGTACAAAAGGCGCTTCTACAATTGTTATTAAACCATGGGAGCAAAAACTTCTGCCTGTGATCGAGCGTGCCCTCACGAAAGAAAATAAACATAAGCTATCTATACAAAATAAAGGAGATGCTATCGAAGCAAAACGGGAACCTCTCACCGAAGAGGCACGTAGAGAGCAAGTCAAGCAAGTCAAAATCGTCATAGAAGAAGGCAAGGTGGCTTTGCTCAAAATTCGCCAAAAAGCCAAAGAAAAGATCAAAGAGATCAAAGCAAAAGATGAAGCCAAAAGGCAAGACAACGAACTCCAAAAAATAACCGATAATTGGGTAGCTTCGCTTAGTAGTTTACAAAAGAAAAAGCAAGCAGAATTAATGAAGGTCTAATCTTGCTCAAAAAAGTTGTAAAATTTCACCAAAACCAATGAACGCAGTACGCTATGAAAAGAACATTTCAACCCTCTAATCAGAGGAAAAAAAATAAACATGGCTTCAGAGCCCGCATGGCTTCTCCCAGCGGACAGGAAATTATCAAGAGAAGAAGAAGAAAAGGCCGTACACGACTCTCTGTGTCTGATGAATAAGTCACTCAGCTAGTGTTGCGAGATGGCTATTGCTCTTTTTCATCAGCACACGTTACATATGAATCCTACAATCGCTAAAGAGCGCATAGAGGCGCTTACAAGGCAACTCAATAACTATAATAAAGCTTATTTCCAAGAAGCAAAGTCACTTGTCAGCGACTTTGAATACGATAAGCTTTTGGCCAGTCTAGAAAAGCTGGAAAAAGCGTTCCCAATGTATAGACTTGCGGATTCGCCTACCCAGCGGGTAGGAGAGCAGAGCTCTACAAATTTCCCAACGGTAAAGCACCTTTATCGTATGCGCTCTTTAAGCAATACCTATGAAGAAAAAGAAATAAAACAATTTGTCCAACGGATCAAAAATAGATTGCCAGACGAAAAGATAGACTTTTTATGTGAAATAAAGGCAGATGGTGTTGCGCTGAGCCTTACCTATGTAAACAATCGATTGACACAGATAATCACACGTGGAGATGGTACCAAGGGAGATGATATTACCATCAATACCCCTTTGTTACGTAATGTACCCCTTGTACTTAAAAGTGATCAAGTATTTAAAGAGGTAACCATACACGGAGAAGCAGCGATGCCAAAAGCAATGTTTAAAGCGCTAAATAACTCCTATGAAGCTGCAGGCAAGCCCTTACTAGCCAATCCACGCAATGCAACTGCAGGCATGCTAAGAACGAAAAAGATAGCGGAGGCGCTCAAAAAGAAACAACCCCTTACCTTTACGCCTTATAGGCTGTGTGCAGTAGGTGATGCAGTCACGGCTACACAAAAAGCAGCGCTTCAGCGCTTACAGGCATGGGGCTTTGATGTGCCACCTACTTATCAATATTGTAAAGATATTGTAGCCATTATGCAATATATTCATCATTGGGAACAAGCCAAGCATCACTTGCCCATTATGGTGGATGGGATTGTGATCAAGCTAAATAATCTTGCTCTGCAAGCGCAAATAGGTGCTACTGCTAAGGTGCCGCGCGGGATGATCGCCTATAAATATAAGCCAGACCAAGCTGCGACCATATTAAAAGAGGTCACCTATCAAGTAGGCCGTACAGGGGTAGTAACTCCAGTAGCCATACTCGCCCCTGTAGCGTTGGCTGGGACAACCGTAAAGCGAGCATCCCTCTACAATGCCAAGGCTATTGCAATGCTTGATCTGCAAATAGGTGATCGCGTGTTCATCGAAAAAGGAGGCGATATTATCCCAAAAGTAACAGGTGTAGACCAACAGCAAAGAAAAGCAGGACAAAAACCTATCAAATTTGTCACCCATTGTCCTGCTTGTAATAGTCTATTGGTACAAGAATCTGAAGATGCTTTGCGGTATTGTCCCAATACGCTATCCTGCCCTCCTCAGCTCAAGGGCCGTATCTTACACTTTGTACAGCGAAAAGCACTTAATATCACCACTATTGGCAATAAAACCATTGACTTATTTTTCGAAAAAGGGCTTTTGCGGCAACCTGCTGACCTTTTTGATTTGACAGCCACACAAATAGCCCCTTTAGAAGGGTTTCAAAAAAAATCTATTGACAATCTCTTACAAGGTATCGAAGCTGCTAAAAAAACTCCCTTCTCGCATGTGCTTTTTGGCTTGGGGATACGTCACGTAGGTTTTACAATCGCAGAAAAGTTGGCTACGCATTTTGGTAATATAGATGATTTGATGGCAGCTTCTGAAGAGACACTATGTGCTACCCCAGAAGTGGGGGCAAAAATTGCCCATAGTCTTATTACTTACTTTAAACATCCTACTTATCGGGCAGAAATAGCGCGTTTGCGTGAGGTAGGGCTATCGTTTGTCCAAGCAAAGCCCACTATAGCAGATGATCTGCCTTTAACTGGGAAAGTATTTGTGGTGTCAGGTGTATTTAAAAGCTATTCTCGGGAAGAGATACGAGATTATATCCAAAAAAAAGGAGGTAAAGTGGTAGGTCAGCTATCATCTAACGTTGATTTTCTATTGACTGGCACTAAACCGGGCCCACAAAAAGTCACAAAGGCAAAAGCACTAGCGATTGCCATAATCACAGAAGAAGCACTAGAAAAAATGACAAAAAAAAAGAAGGGACTTTCTTCCCTTCTTCTTGGTATGCATCTTATCTAGAATGCATAAATTTCTTTCTCCACTATACCAGTTTGCTGTTTAGTGAAGAACTTTTTATGACTTAGTAAGTTGTTTAGGTACTTATTCTTTCGGTACAACACCTGCGCTTATAGGGTTTAGTTGTAGAAGCGCAAATACATCAGCTATAGCTCTATTGTTAACCACCTTAGCAGCATTGGCATCTCTACCATGCTGAAGACCACAAACATAATTGCACATTTTTACGGACAGCCATGTCTTTTTGTTGATAGTTACATGAATAGAAAGAATTTAGGTATATCCTATAATTGTAAGTTTTCAGTATTTTGGTTTTTTGTACATCAGGCTAGAGCCAAATATAAGAAAGGGTAAAAACAAATTGGGCAACATTTAGAAAAATTTTGCTAAGTGTTGGCCACTCTTGTTTATATCTATCGATTACATAAAAAATCATGAAAACCTGAATTATCTATCTCTACCCAAACCGTTAAGCATTGGTATAGGTGGAGCATTCTTCCCTTTTGTTAAATTTTAAGCTTTAGTGATTAGTTATTTTTTATCTCTTGCACTTCCGTTCTAATAGCTTGCGCCTTTACTTTCAATGCTTGCATGCCTTTACGAACGCGAAGTCCAGCTGTCTTGTTGCTTTTGTTGTAAAACTTATCAAAATCTTCTTTTAAGTCTTCTAAAATTTGTTTTATTTCGTCGTACTTATTCATAATAATTAAATTTAATTTTAA
>JBCCVH010000038.1:0-5916 GCA_039195685.1 Bacteroidota bacterium
AAAATATGCGTTTATGGCTCAATATAAAGGTTAAGAAGAGTTGCATGATGTTCAGGTCATTTTACAGAAAAGTAAGTGTATCAAAGTATAGAGGACATTTAGAGAAAGTTTCAAAATAGCTTAATAGTTCAGTATAGCTTATTTTTTCTTTTTTATTAACTAAAAATTTGGTGAGGAATATGGGGTTTCGTTACTCTTTTGAATGATTTTCCTGATTGCAGGGGTAGTTGTTGGGCTACCATGAAGTTTACTTGCCATATGATTTCCCTTTTTTCTCGAGAAGCCTACTTTTAAAAATACTTAGCTATATACATTATAAATAAGAAAAGCAATGAATAATGATACATAGTTTTTTTAGAGCGACCGCTTTTTTCCGCAGATACTTCTTCTTTTTGTTGTTTTTTATAAGCCGCTAACTTCCGTTTTTGCGCCTTTTTATAGGCTTCATAAAAATCAAAATCTTTAAGTTCGCAGAGAGGGGCACGGCCTGTAAAGTGACTAGTAGCACTTTTAAAGATCATTTCTCCCTTGCCTGCCAGTGCTTCTGCACCCACTTCACCTAATATGCGTTTACTAGCCTGCTTGTTGCGCAGTCGGAAACATATCACACCTGCCAGTTGTTGTAAGATCGTAGGGTCGATGTCAATGCCATTCGGGTTTTGTGTGCCCAAAACGAGATGCACCCCTGCTGATCTACCCATGCGTGCTAATTTCTTTAATCCCCCCTGCATTTTCCTCCCCAAATCTTGAAATTCATCGATTAACAAAACAATATAAGGTAGCTTGTCGTGATTGACCATTACATTATAATCTGCGATGTCTTTGAAACCAAGCTGGCGCATTAAGGCATTTCTGTCATTCATTTCTTTTACTAGCTCATCAATCTTTTTAGTATAATCAGATTCCTCATAAACTACACTTATAACAGGTTTTTTGCTGTATACAAAGCGAGAAAAACCCGTTTGCTTTGGGTCTAGAGCGTGTACCTCTACCTCATCTTTAGACTTCCCAAGCCAAAAAATAAAGTTTTGGAAACACATTGATTTACCAAAACCTGTAAGTCCAGCTATAAGCACGTGGGGCAATTTGGCCAAGTCAGCAAAATGGAGTTGCGCTTCATAATCTTTACCTATACAAATTGGCAAAGCCATATCTTGAGCCATAGACATAGTGGTATCTTCCCTATATACATCGATAGAGGTATAGGGAGCTATAGTGCCCAATGTTGGCGATATTCTTTTGGTCAACTTATCAAACATATCAAATAAAGTATACTCTTTTAGGCATATCTTTCATATTAGCTTTATTCTAATTAGGCAAAGTTACACTAAGTGCAATGAAAAGTCAAATAAAATCTTATATTTTTTAATTGTCTGCTACAGCAGGTTTAGCTGGACGCATTTGTGGGAAAAAGATAACTTCTTGTATAGAGGCCGCATTGGTCATCATCATGGTAAGGCGGCCTATGCCATAGCCTATCCCTGCAGTCGGAGGCATGGCGTAGCTAAGGGCAAGCAAGTAGTCCTCATCTAAGACCATAGCCTCTTTATCCCCTAGTTTGGCAAGGGTTTGCTGTGCCTTAAAGCGTTCACGCTGGGCAATAGGATCATTCAATTCAGAAAAAGCATTACACACCTCTTTCCCATTGCAAATCAGCTCAAAGCGCTCTACTAAAGCTGGATTGTCGCGATGAGCTTTGGCCAAAGGAGACATTTCAATAGGATAGTCGGTGATAAAAGTAGGTTGGATCAGGTGAGGTTCGCACTGACTGCCAAATATCTCATCAATAATTTTACCTTTTTGTGCACTATCATCGAGGGAAATATTGAATTGCTCGGCCACATTACGCAGGGCAGCTAAGTCCATCTTACTAATGTCTACCCCTGTAAAGTGCGCTATCGCTTCAAACATCGTAAAGCGCTGAAACGGTGGGCTAAAGTCAATGGTATGTGTGCCTACCTTCACTTGTGGGGTGCCGTGTAGGGTGGTGGCTATGGTATACAGGAGCTGCTCTGTTTGTTCCATCATCCAATGATAGTCGCGGTAAGCCACATAGAGCTCTAGCATAGTGAACTCAGGATTGTGAAAGCGAGACATACCTTCATTCCGAAAATCTTTGGCAAATTCGTATACCCCCAGAAACCCGCCTACGATAAGTCTTTTCAGATAGAGCTCATTGGAGATGCGCAAAAAAAGAGGCATGTCTAGTGTATTATGGTGAGTAGTAAAGGGCCGTGCGGCAGCTCCTCCATAAATAGGTTGGAGGACAGGAGTTTCTACTTCTAAGTAGCCTTTGCTATTAAATTCCTTACGCATGATTTGCATAATCTGGGCACGGCATTGGAAGATGTTTTTGACATCAGGGTTTAAGATCAAGTCTAGGTAGCGCTGGCGATAGCGGTGCTCAGGGTTGGAAAAAGTGTAGTAACGTTTGCTTTCTTTGTCTCCTTTTTTCACCTCTTTGACTACAGGCAGAGGCTTTAAAGCTTTTGATAGTAAGGTTAAGGAAGTAACATTGATCGCGAGATCACCTACTTTGGTGATAAAGGCATTGCCCTGTATGCCAATAATGTCCCCAATGTCTAATAGCTTTTTAAATACTTGATTGTAGAGCTGTTTATCTTCATTTGGACAAAGATTATCCCGTTTGTAATAGAGCTGTATCTGCCCAGTGTGGTCTTGTAGCTCGCCAAAGGCTACAGCACCCATGATGCGGCGGCTCATGAGTCGACCTGCTAAACTTACCTTTTGGCAACTGGTAGGGTCTTTAGGGTAGGTGGCAGCAATTTGGGCTGTGGTCGTGTTGGTAAAAAAGTTAGCAGCAGGATAAGGATCTATACCCATTTCCCGCAGGGTGGCTGCCTTTTCTAGGCGTAAGGCTTCTTGTGTTTTGAGCGCTGTATTCATAAAGTATCAAGCTTGTTTTTCCTGTGGTTATTTTTTTTTCTTTGCGATTCGCTGCTCTAGCCGAGACATCACCCGTGAGTTGGTGTTGGTTTGCTGGAGTTCGGCGGCCACGCCATCTGCTTTTTTAGTGAGGTCTTGCCTGAGTTTGGTTTCATTCACGAGTACGCTACATATTAATTTTTGTAGGCGCTCTGTCATGATGTTAAATAGGCGAAAGAGCGTAATGGCTGCGGTTCTGTTATTTAAAATCATTAGGGGCATTACTTTTAACACGTATTGTAATGGCTTGGGAATTTGGAATGGATTGTTAGGAGTGCTGCTGTTAGTGCTAGCTTGCGTTTGTTGTGCAGCTAGCGGAGTTGTTAACTTTTCTTTGTACCTGTCCCAATAGGTAAATAGGAGTGTAAGACTAAAGGTAAGTAGACCTAAGAAGCTGATGTGTTGGCCCCAAAATTTTATATGGATAGGTAGTTGCCATGTGGCATCAAAGCTTGAAAGGTCTTCTATCCACCAAAGTTTTTCATGCCGAAAATGCTTACTGTAGTTGAGTAGATTGAACATGCCAATAAACAAAAATACATTAAAGAAGCCAGTAAAAAGCATACTCAAAGGATTGAGCCCTACTTTTTTATAAAACTGGCTCTCTTGCATGCGTATGTTGTCGCCACCTTTGGCTTTCATAGCATCAACAAAGGGCTTTACTGCCTTTCGCTGGATCGTGGCAATGTAAGATTTGTAGACAAAAAAGAAAGAAAACAGCGCGATGAGTAAAAGCAAAAGAAATAGTGCGGTAACAGGTTTGCCAGTCTTTTCGACGAGATAGTTAAAGCTGGGGTAAAGGATATATTTATTGATACTGGCAAAACCCCTCGGGCCGTAGTAGTAATTATCTTTGAAGTTGAGCTTACTATTCTTATAGTGTTGGTCTACAGCTGCCAAAGCTTCTGGAGTGTTAGGTCCAAAATAATAGCCCGTTGTATAGCCTGCTTGTAGCTGAGTTGTGGGGATGCTGATTTCCACCCCCATTTCTTTTAAGATATTGGGTGGTAGATCGGGCCGCTTGCTATTTTTCTCTCCTTTGACAGGAGGCTTTATTTCTGCTATGCCTATATCCATGTTTCCTCCTTGTGGAGAGATAAACCCAGTTAGGAAAAAAGGCTCTATAAAGCTAACCCATTTGGCGTTGCCGATGCTTTTCTTTTTTACTAAGGTGCTATTTTGATAATTCCAACTGCCATTTTCTTCATGATTGAGGTACACTTTACGTAATGATGAGTTACGGTGTATTTCTTGCTCTGGCACAGCACGATAGATTTGACGCTTTACGATGCCATTGGTATCCCAGCCATCACCTGCTATGATGTGCTGCTCAATAATAGAGGCCCCATTTTTTTTCACAAGTCGATAGGAAATTTTCAAGCTGTCTGCTGAGTTTTTTTTGTAGGAGAAAGTGATGGCATTATCTGTACTAGATAGGACGGTAAAGTCTAATTCACTTACTGTAACGGCTTGGCTGTTATCTTTACCTTTAGGGATCAATCCCGATAAATTATCATAGCTATACTTGTTGTCCCAAGAAGAGATTGGGGTGTTTTGTGCATAGCGGGTGAATTTTTTTTGCGTAACTTGGCGTATTTGTGCGCCTTTTGCGCTGAATACGCAGCATATAGCATCATCTTCTAAGGTAAAAGTTCGCTCGACTTGGTCTGGGGACTGCTGGAGGGCTTTGGCACGTAGCTTGTCTAGAAAGGTTTGCTTAGCCTTTTGGTCAGGTTGCTTATCTGTATCATTACTGCCATCTTGCAAGTCAAAAGGAGCGTAAAAAGTGAAATAACCAAGAATGATAAAAAGGATAAGTAAAATACCTGTTCGTTGTTTTTTTTCTGCATCCATGCGTTATCCAAAATTTAAAGGGTATTAATAGTTTGTGGAGGCTAAAAATTCTTCATTACTGCTAGTGCCTTTGATGTTTTCTAAGAGGAACTTAAGGGCCTCTTCGGAGTTGTTCATATCCATCATCAAGCGTCTAAGCATATTGATGTACTTAAGCTGCTCTGGAGGTTGTAAGTTTTCTCCGCGCCGTGTGCTAGAACGTTTGATATCAATAGCTGGGAAGAGACTTTTAGCAGCTAGGTTTCTATTGAGTCTTAGTTCTGTATTGCCTGTCCCTGTAAACTCTTCTAGGATCACTTCTTCCATTTTTGAACCTGTTTCGATCAAAGCACTGGCGATAATAGAGAGTGAGCCACCATTTTCTATGTTGCGGGCGGCACCAAAGAATCGTTTAGGGGTGTGGAGTGCGTTGACATCGACACCTCCAGAGAGCACTTTCCCAGAAGAGGGAGTAGCGAGGTTGTAGGCGCGTGCTAGCCGAGTAAGTGAGTCGAGTATGAGCACTACATCATGGCCACATTCGACCATCCTTTTGGCTTTTTCAATGGTTACACTGGCTACTTTGATATGATTTTCATGGGGTTCATCAAATGTAGAGGCCACCACTTCTGCGTTTACGCTGCGCCGCATATCGGTGACTTCTTCTGGGCGCTCACCGATCATCAATACGATGAGGTAGACCTCAGGGTGATTTTCGCTGATCCCATTGGTGATATCTTTAAGCAATATGGTTTTTCCTGCTTTAGGAGGGGCTACAATCATGGCCCGCTGCCCTTTCCCAATGGGAATGAAGAGGTCCATGATACGGGAGCCGTATTTATTAGGATCGTGAGAGAGTTTAAATTTTTCGTTGGGGAAAATCGGGGTAAGATATTTGAAGTCAATTGTTTTCCTTAACTCCTCTATTGGCCGCCCATTGACGTGAATAATTTCCGCTAAGCTAAAGTATTTCTCGTCTCTTTTGGGTGGGCGTAGCTTGCCATATACAAGGTGTCCTTTTTTTAAGTCCCAGGTGCGTATCAGTTGGTGAGAGACATAGATGTCGTCAGGGCCGCTAAGGTAGTTGTAGTCGGAAGAGCGTAAAAATCCATATCCTTCTGACATAAGATCGAGAAC
>JBCCVH010000039.1:0-5776 GCA_039195685.1 Bacteroidota bacterium
CCAAGAACGGTGGAGGTTTGACATGGAGCAGATCCAGGCTCCGTGGATGTTTCGGCAGTTGACATATCAAACGGAGCCGCCTCCAAGGATACCGAACGGTGAGAAGAGACCGAGTCTGTTGGCGTTCCAGCAACGGATTGCGATATTTGAGGCGGAGGAGCAACGCCAGCTGAAGTGCTTGCGTAGGTTAAAAATTTTGTACACAGTAGAGTTGCCTTATCAAAAATACATTTTTGTGCAAATCAGGTAGTTGCATTGCTATCGTGAATAGCAGTAAATAAGCTTGAGTTGCGGTTTCAACATGCGCTTTCTATCAAAAAATCAGGTGGATTGAGAAGCAGAAAAAGCGACAAAGCAAACCTAGAAAATATGGCAGGCTATGGGTATGAAAGTGAAGTAGTGGCAATGTAAAGGCGGGGGTTTAGGGATGTTGTGGGTGATTAAAAAGGAGCGTCAGATTTACTGTGTAAAATTAGAATATTTATATACTGCAATTAGCTTAAAAAACTAGAAAGCGGCAACCAGAAAAAATGGGATTTTCTGCTATGGACAACTTATTTAAGAATCAACATGAGCTGAACTTTGACGGATTCACACTTGTAGCGTTAGAAGCAGCATATTTAAAAAATCATGAAGAAGTACAATACTCAGGCAATGAAAGTTCTCTGAGAAGCTTTATGTCATGGCCAATTTTTACACAATTAAGTTGACGCTCCCAATTAAAATGCTCATGGGCAAGAAAGCTGTTGGGCATCATTAATCAATATAGGTTAATCTTCCTTGCTCTATAGTCCTTGTTGCTTTGTACGGAATAATAAGCGCGATCGAGCCTAGCTCATTTGGCTGTAAGGCAGCCAAAGACGAAGGATTGCTTAGATAGTGACTAAGGAAGAAGGCAAGGGAGGCGTAACCATGTATTTTTGTACCACAATGTGTAGCTAGCAATAGAGGGCAAGCTGTAAATATTTTTCGCAAAAACTTTTTATCATGGCTAGGCAACAGTGCAAGACATATGTTGTTGATATGGTTATTGGGGGCGTTTTTGCTTGAGGGTACGATAGATAGCCGCTTGTAGCTGCTGGATATGCTTTTTGTATATGGCACTGCAATAGATAACAGGGCAGGCATAAAGATGGCTTAAACGTACACGTTCTGCCTCTAAGAAAACAGCTTCAGACATGGGTATCCCACTATTTTTAGCTTTGGCTTGTTGTTTGGCAATAGCTTGGTCTTCTTTATTTAAGACAAGGATAATCGGCACATTTTGGGCTTCGATCTCTTTTAGTATTTGGTGTACAATGTGAATATGGGCTTCATAGTCATCATGAGAGAAATCGACCACATGGAGCAGTACATCCGCTTCTTGCACTTCGGCTAAGGTGGATTTAAAACATGCTACTAATGTATGGGGTAGTTTACGGATAAAGCCTACCGTATCTGCGAGTAAAAAGCTGATATCTTTGATCACTACTTGCCGTACGGTGGGGCTAAGGGTGGCAAATAATTGGTCGGCAACAAAGACCTCTTCTTTGGAAAGACAACGCATTAAAGTAGATTTTCCTGCATTGGTATAGCCGACCAAGGCAACATTCAGCTGTTGCTGGCGCTGCTTGCGTTGGGTTTTTGCGATGGTGCTCATATGGGCCAGTTTTTTCTTGAGGAGTTTTATTTTTTGCTGGGCTAAACGCCTATCTGTTTCTAGCTCTTTTTCTCCCGGCCCTCCACGAAGGCCCACGCCACCCTGCTGGCGCGAGTGGTGAGTCCACATACCTGTTAAGCGTGGGAGTAAATATTGGTATTGGGCTAGCGCTACTTGTGTTTTGGCTTGGACAGTCCGTGCATGCAATGCAAATATCTTTAAAATAAGCAGACTGCGATCCCATACCTCGCACTTCCATGCTTTTTCTAGGTTTTTGGCTTGGGCTGGGCTTACCTCATCATCGAAGATGATACGATCTATTTTATGCTCCTGTATAAACTGCCCTATTTCTGCTACTTTGCCTTTGCCTATTAGCGTGTTGGTATGCACTTTGTCTAGTTTTTGCATAAAGGTGTCCACGACTTGCATCTGAGCAGTACGGGCTAAGGCTGCTAACTCTTTTAAGTGAGCTATGGTGGCTGCTTTCTTTTGTGTGGGCAATATAACGCCTACTAAGCCTACTCTAGGGGCTTTGAGGGCCGTGTTAAATAATTTTTGTCTTTTTTTCATAGGCACAATGGCGATAAAAATCTTTTGCTGATGCACAGCAATAAGCGTTGTTGCACTAGATTACGTGTATTAAGTAAGATGTTTTTGCTATTGCAACCATTCCCGCCTAAGGTAGCCAATTTAGGGTAATGAAAAAAATTAACCGACCAATTTGTAAGCAAAAGCAAAGAGGTAGTGACTATTGGGGCCTATAGGAGGCGCACGATTACGTGGCTTAGCAAAACGTCCCCTATGCTAGATCAAACATTGCACTTATAGTGCAATATGCAAGCTGGGCACTCCTGATGTGTAAATGTGCTGTTTTACATCGCAGTAGGCGGATCAAAGCGTAGAGAGAGTTGGGGGAAAGTTTGAAAAGAACTGTGTAATATAGCTTGTTTTATTCATTAAAAATTTTTCAAATTTGCTGCAAAATATAAGAATATGATCGCTGTATGTCTTCTATTGCACAGAATGCGCATCGCTTTTTACTTGTTTAGCTTTTATATATAGCGAATTTTTCGTATGTTTGAGCACTACAACAATGTAACATAATTTACTATAGACACAATAAAAATATGTATTACAAACAATCTTTAATATCCCCTTCCTATATACTGAAACTAAGTCTATGGCTACTTTTCGGATGTAGCATACTTAGTAACGAGCTATACGCTAGCGAAGATGACGAAGCCAATATAGGTGAATATATCAACACCTTTTTTGATGAAAATGAGGCCTCAAAAGCGGAATACTTAAATGCCATAAGAGCAAACAATCCTAACAGAGCAAGGTCTATAATTATGACTACGAGCATGGGTAAGAGTTCTTCGGAAGCGCAACAAAAGGCACAACGATATTTATCCAAGGAATACAATACTAAGGCAATCTATACATGGGTATGTCAGTACTCAAAAGAATCAGATCAAGAAGCCCAAGAATCTGGTAATGACCCCCAAAAATCGGATCAAGAAGCTCAAGAATCGGATAATGACCTCCAAAAATCAGGCCAAGAAGCAGACCAGGAAGCCTTAAAATCGGATGACGTATGGTATCACATCCAAAAACGACTACAAGAAATGCCTGCAAGTAGTGATATATATGCATATCAATTGCCCCATCTTTCCCTCGATAAACATACTAGTCTGCAAGCAGTAGAAACCTATTTGAATGAGCTGGAAAATGTGCAGCAAAGCTATAAAACTATGTCAAAAATAGAAATGGATACAACAACAACACCTACATCTACTACACTTGCAACCTGCAAGCAGTCTATAAAGTTGCAAAACCACATCATTTTCCATACACTATCAAATGACCTAGCAAGGTGGAAAAAACAAGTTGAAGACCTGAAAAACCTGATCCATAACAACTTAAGTCCCTTTGAGGAAACAGATTCAACTGCCTATGACAAAATCAAGGCAGCTCTGGATCGACTAAATCCCACTGCTATGGACGAATGCTTAGCAGATATTCAGAAAAACCTGCAAGCACGAGAGGATGCTGCACTCGACTATACCTTTGAAGAAAGTGGTTTTGTGTTTAATATAGAAGAAGTGATCACAACACTTGAAAACGCGGTAGAAAATAAACAAATAGACGACATCCAGTCTGCTTATGATCTGGCACTCAAACATCTCCTGTACATGCATCCCACTAGTGATATATCTCACAATGTACCCACCCTACCATCTTATGATAAAATTGACCAACTAATTGCACAGATGTCTGCTGCTTCCCAAGTCACGCACACACATCACACAGCGAATAACTCAGTTCCAGCTACCAGCAGTAGGGACTGGACGCATTGTATAGTACCCTTCGGTTCTTTCCTCCTAGGTTCCCAGTACTGGTTAAGTAATCGTAGTAATAAAGAGCTATTAGACAAACCAGCCACAAATGTTCACAACAATGCTAATAGCAACAAGCCCTTAGCACCTTTCAAAAAAACTCAAAACCCTATTAGTAAATTTGCTGCTTCGTATAAATCCCTAAGTAAAGGGAAAAAGGGTGCCGCTGTAATTGCTGGTGCTTTAATAACCTTAGGAGCTGGCCAAAAAATTTACGAAAAGTACTTTGCTAAAGACAAGAAAGCCAGCGCTACACCTCTTGCTCCAACTTTCCCGCAAAAAAACTGGCTGCTCTTTATGCTATGCTTGCTGATAGGCGGATTACTCATGGCAAGTATCTTCTATCGCAAGAAAAAGCGTGCATAGCCCAGCTTAGATACAGCGCTGGCTTAGGTGGGTAACTTACATGTTATTTACTGGCCCAATAGGCTATCCCTACACACAGCCATCCTAAAAGCTATGCTATTCATATTGCGTACTAAGCATATAGTTGATAGTGCAATATGCAGGCTAAGGGCAATCCCCTGATGTATCCCATACTTCACATCAAAAATATGCGTTTATGGTTCAATATAAAGGTTAAAGTGCGTCATATGATGCTTAAATTGGCTATTTTACAGAAAAGTAGACGTATCAAAGTATAGAGGAAATTGCAAAATAGCTCATATGGTGTAGTATAGCCTGTTTTTTCTTTTTTGTTAACTAAAAATTTTGAGAAACTCGGTACGGAATATGGAATGTATAAATGTGCCGTTTTACATCGCATTAGGCCGATCAAAGTGTAGAGGAGGTTAGGGAAAGCTTGAAAAAAACTGTGTAGTATAGCTTGTTTTATTCATTAAAAATTTTTCAAAATATAAGAATACGATGGCTGTATGTCTTCTATTACACAGAATTCGCATAGCTTTTTACTTGTTTAGCTTTTATATATAGCGAACTTTTCGTATACTTGCTTGCTACAAAAAATGTAGCATGATTTATTATAGACACAATAAAATATGTATTACGAACAATCTTTAATGTCCCCTTCCTATATCCTGAAATTAAGCCTATGGCTACTTTTCGGATGTAGCATACTTGGTAATGACCTATATGCTAACGAAAATAACCAAGCCAATATAGGTAAACATATCAACAACTTTTTTGGTAAAAAAAAGGACTTAAAAAAGAGATACTTAGCTGCCATAAAAGCAAAAAACAAATTAGAAGCAGTTAATATGATTAACCAGGTTAACGAGATTAACAAAGGCATGATTTCAGGTAAGCGAGAAGCAGCATTCAAATATTTAACCAATGAAAAAAATACTGAGGCAATTTATACATGGGTATCTAAGTTTCCCCAAGAATGGGACACGGAATCCCTAAAATTGGATCAAGAATCAGACAATGAACCCCAAGCATCGGACACGGAATCCCTAAAATTGGATCAAGAATCAGGGAATGAACCCCAAGCATCGGACAATGAATCCCTAAAATTGGATCAAGAATCAGGAAATGAACCTCAAGCATCGGACAAGGAATCCCTAAAATTGGATCAAGAATCAGGCAATGAACCTCAAGAATCGAACACGGAATCCCTAAAATTGGATCAGGAATCAGGCAATGAACCCCAAGCATCGAACAAGGAATCCCTAAAATTAGATCAAGAATCAGGCAATGAACCCCAAGAATCGGACAATGAATCCCTAAAATTGGATCAAGAATCAGGCAATGAACCCCAAGCATCGGACAATGAATC
>JBCCVH010000040.1:0-5751 GCA_039195685.1 Bacteroidota bacterium
CTTTATAAGGACCCTATTATACAATAATGTTTTTATATGTACAAAAAAGTAGTAAAAATGTCTTGTCAAAATGCGATAAGTGTCATTTTATCTCTAAAATTTTACTCAAAAAAAGATGTTTTTGCTAAAAAAGAAATGTTTAATCTTATGCTAAAGCCACTTTCTTTTTTTATGCTTCACCGACATTGTATAAGGTTTCCTTAGAGCGTGTAGGTCTAGTTTAACATTATCTCCACGTCTACTATCGAAAAGAGAGCATACCGCATTTTCGAAAACTCCGCTCCAGCGTTTAGTATGAGTTGTATTGCCATTGCCTGATGACCTTGCCAGCATTAATATCCTCATTATTGGTATGCTGTATGTGCGATGGTTCTTGATAAATAGGAAACTGATGTTATTGTGCTTTTTATCCCATATTTGGCACTAAATTTTGAAAAATTTTTAGTCAATTAAAAAGAAAAAATAGGCTATACTGCACCATATAAGCTATTTTTAAATTTTCTCTACACGTTCTCTATACTTTGGTGCACCTATTTTCATGTAAAATAGCCAATTTAAACATCATGCGACTCTTCCTAACCTTCATATTGAGCCATAAACGCATATTCTTGGTGCGAGATATGGGTTCTTTACCTTGCTTTGCCATGAGCATATGCCTGATCTATTTTGGTGTCTTTATCACGTATTAAGCAAAAGAATGGGGAAAGAAATAAGCAATAGGCTTGGGATACTACTTTTCTCTGTACTTATCGATTACATAAACAATCAGGGAAAAGGTGAGGCGATCCATCTCTACGTAAACAATTAAAAATCGCTATGGATGGAGAATTAAGGCGCTTTTGTTTAAAAGTGAGATAAGTGGCTTTTTACCATAAGGTATCACTGGCTAAAAAGTGAATAAGTCGGAAAAAGGGACTTTGTTTGGCTAATCTGATAGCATTTTGTCTAAAAATACGTACCTTTAGGTCCTAGACTATATTTTGAAAAATAATGATGGGTACAGGAAATATTAGTGATACATTGCAAGATTACACCAGAGGAGAGCGTAGCTATATCTTGGCCATCTGCCTTGTGGTACTGCAATTATTTTTTGTCATTATCTATAAGAAAGTAGCGAGTAGGCTATTGAATCGGCGGCGTTTTATCAGCTATATCCTATTACGGTCTTTGTATATGGGGTGCTGCTTTTGGGCTTGGGCTGTAGTGCTATTGGGTATTGCGCTCAATGGTCTTGAAAAGTATCAAGGGGCTTCTTGTGATTTTTTTGTAACAAAAAAAGAGTTATTTGAATTATTTTTGGTGTTTTTTTTCCTCTTTTTGGCAGGGACACTCAACTATTTAATGCTCTATGAGCAAATTTTCAGCAAAAAGATTAAACCAAATAGGATAAAAGGGACTGTGTTTGTTTTCTATTTTTGCCTTTTCTTATGGTTACTTTTTTTAATTTCACGTTTTATCTCAAAGGAGTGCCGTGAGGAAGGGAATTGGGTAGATGTTGGCAAAGATATATTAACAATCGTCACGATGTGGAGTGTGTTGGTGATCGTGCTGTATGGATTGCGCATCTTATCCAATTACTATACAAAAAAGCTAGAGCAGTTGCACTACAGATTAAGTGTAGTGGTGATTCAATCGTTATTTTGGCCAGTAGCGCTTATGCTTGTGGGCAGTATGCTAATTTACACGATATGGTTTTTTATTGGCTCAACAACAGAGAATAGGCAATATTATACTGGGGTGGTACTCTTGAGTTTATTTTTCTGGTTTTTCAGGGCAACATCACTATTGGAAAAAGCTTTCCTCGCACGGAAAGAAGGGAAGGGGGCTCCAAATCGTACGATGATACAAGGGGTGGGCAACTTTGTGCGTGCCATTTTGATTTTGCTTTCGTTAGTGCTATTTTTTAATCTATTGCTAGGCAAGGATCTTTCTGGGATTTCTACTACCTTAGGTGGGGCAGGGTTTGGTTTGGCCTTTGCTGCAAAGCCGATTATTGAAAACTACCTTGGTGGCTTGATGATCTCTTTTGAGGGGAACTTTATGGTAGGTGATTGGATTTACTTTACAGATAAAAAGATAGAGGGGATTATTGAATATATCGGCCAGCGCTCTACCTCGCTGCGCACCTTTGATAAGCGTTTACTCTATGTGCCTAATGCTTGGTTTTCTTCGATGAGTATTGTTAATGCAAGCAAAATGACTCACCGTAGGATATTACAAAAGATACCTATTGGATGGATTACAAGCTTGGCAGTACTTGATAAAATTATCCAAGAGATTCGCATGGTGGTGTACAATCATCCTGGTATTGATAAGACGCAAGCTTTAATGGTGCATTTCACTGGTTTTGGGACACAGGGGTTGGAGATTACAATTTATGCGCTTACCAAAACAAAAAACTGGCATACTTATTTAAATGTGCAGGAAAATATTCTACGGGAAGCAAAGCGTATTATAGAAGCACATGGCGGGCCTCCTCCTATGGAAATTATCAACTATACACCACCGATGAATAGGACAATGACATATCCATATCCACAGTAGTGAGCTTGTGCGCATTGCTGTTTATTTGGCAATTAGCACGTGTATTGCATTACGGGATCTTTGCTATGCGCGTAAATGTGTGTGGTAGCAATTAGATAGGTCCAAAAAGGAAGCGGAAAGGGAGATATCAATAGCTTATTTTGTAAGTTATTTGGGCTTTTTTTGCGGATTATATAAAAAGAGATGTATATTACAGCCGCTTGTGTTGATTACTATCACACAGCTGAAAAAACAAAAGTCAATGCCTCAGCGTCTTCACAAGAGACGCTGAAAGGGAGTTTAAAGGAGAAATCCCCCTAAAAAATCTCAGTGTCGCTGCGTTAGCATGACACTGAGTAAAACGGGGGGGTATTAAAAATACTATTAAAACAAATTTTAACATTTAATTATCAGAGCAGCAATAGGTGTGTAAGATGCGTTCAGAAGAAGAATTTTGAAAGTTAATAGCTTTAGTTGGCTCTTTATTTTTGAGCTGATGTTGCAGATAGCGTAATTAAGTAATGCTTCAGTTGCGCAATCTAAAGGGTTTCTATGCTAGTGATACTACAAAATGATTAGTAATTAAGGACGTGACTAATCAACGTATATGAAAAGAAAAAATATTTTTTTAATCGCTTTTGTCAGCATTGTATGCATTATTGCAGGGTATTTGCTATGGAGATACTATGAAGATACCCAAAAGAGCGCAGCAAAGTTAGCACAGAAGCATGTTGTGTTGATCGGCGAAAAAGCAACACACATCACTCGTGAAAATAGGATGCTCGGTTTCTTAGCAAATAATTCAAAATATTGTGTATGGTATGTGCTTAGTGATAAAGCAGTAGGGGCTTCCAATAAGCAAGCCGTAGTGGTAGATGATATTATGGACAAAGAAAAAGTGATCAATGGGATCAAGACTTTGGCCAAACAGGGATTGGTGCTAAATAAGATTGGGTATATGCTTATTTTACCTAATACCAAAGAGGCTTTTGCACTACAAAAAGACCTGCATAAAGAATTTAGTGTAAAAGCAGGCTGCACGCAAAATACTATGGAGGGTATTTTAGCACAATACCAAGCGCAGGGTACCCATGGACAAAATGAAGTGCATTTGGTCTTGAAAAATGGCGAAGAGCTAGTGGCAAAAGCAATGATCTATGCCATCTCCCGCAGACAAGAGTTAGGCTCGTCGTATGAGTCTTATATAGAGCTAAACGATAACGATAAAGTAACTTCGCTTATCGACTCTGCCATGAAATTTGCTAAAGAAAAGCAATATGCCAATGGGGGGCTGACGGTTTATTTTGATGCACAAGACAATATCAAAGGTATACAGCCTTTCAGTCGGCTATTTCCAAAGCTAAGTTACCGCAATATATTTGAGCGCTATAAGCCTTCTCAGCAAGAAGCTTATCAAGCGCGTGTATATTGTACTATAAAACCTGCGAATGACTTTGATGAGCAGGATACGTTGCAATTGCTAATTAAATACATAAAAGAGCAATGTGGGCCTTCGCTCAAATCTATTAGGATACCAAAGGAAAATGAAGCTCAAATAGGGCGTAATATCGCCTTAGATAGGGACTCCACAGTACCAGTAGGTGCGCAGGTAGGGTTATATTTGCAAAACAAATCGCGAGATACATTAGTAGAAAATATTGAGCGGATAACAGATCACCCACTCATCTCTCCCTTTAGCTTTGAAGAAGGTGTTTAAGTGGCATACTTGGTGGGTACTGTACTGTCTATCCCCCAAAAAACTTCACCATAGTGTTTTTTATGGTTGAATATTGGGTCAACAAAAGAAATAAAACTGCATAAGCGCCTCCTACAAAATGGGCTAAATGCCCTACCCTTGAATCTCTGTTTCTAGATAAAAAGCTATAAAAAAGATAGCCGACCAAATAGAGCATCCCATTAATCGGAATGGAAAGAAATAGCAAATTGACAGACATTCCAGGATTGTACAAAATGGCTGCTGTCATGATAGCGACTACCCCTGCAGAAGCACCTAAGTGATAGTAATAAGGCTGGTGTCGATGTCGGAAATAGGTAACTAGGTTGGCGAGCAGGATCCCTCCAAAGTATATACAAAGGAACATTAAATCTTTTAAAACCTCCCCAAATGAGTGAAATAAGCTGCTATTTAGTACAGAGGCAAAGGAGTAAAAAGAGAGTAGATTAAAAGCAAGATGTATCTGATCTGCATGCATAAACCCAGCGGAAAGTAGGCGGTACCATTCTCCAAAAAGGTAAGTACTATAGGGGTGTCCGATAAATTTCTCTTGCAGGGGGTATTTGCGCCAAGAGGTAACGCTTACTAAGATCGTAAGCAAAATGATCGTGATTACTATATTCATTAGTTTGTTAAAAATAAGTGCGTATAATAAAGGTAATATACATGTATATGTGGGGCAAATTACATTATTTTTCGGAAAAATATGGTCGTAATGTCTAATAGCTTGCTTATCGGTGGGGCTTTTCTACTAAATGGTGGCCAAAAGGTACAGTTGTAGCAGTAGTAGCTCATATTCCGCACCAAAAATATGCGCTTATGGTTCAATATAAAGATTAAGAAGAGTCACATGATGTTTACATTGGCCATTTTATAGAGAAATAGGCGTATCAAAGTATAGAGAAGGTGTAGAGAAAATTTCAAAACAGGTCATATAATGCAGTATAGCCTGTTTTTTATTTTTAGTTAACTAAAAATCTTGAGAAATTTGGTGCGGAATATGGGTAGTAGGGTGGAGTAATTGCCATAAGTGTCTTTTCAATTGTACTAAGCCTTGCTTTTTCAGGCTAGAAATCGCAAGGAAAGGGGTATCAGGTGGTAGTGTCTTTTTTCTTTGGGCTAGCTTAGCTGGGGTTAGCAGGTCTATTTTATTGATGGCCAGCAGGTGTGGTTTTGTGCATAGGGCTGGGTTGTGTACTTGCAGCTCTTTTTGCAGCATCTGATAGGTGGCCTTGATATCGGTATGCTCGCTGGAAATTAGGAAAAGCAATACTTTGGTACGTTCAATATGCCGCAAAAAGCGTGTGCCTAGCCCTTTCCCTTGTGCGGCACCTTCGATAATGCCTGGGATATCTGCCATGACAAAAGATTGTTGGGGTTGATAGGATACCACACCTAAATTAGGGACTAAAGTGGTAAAAGCATAGTGCCCAATTTTAGGTCTTGCTGCAGATAATACTGATAATAGGGTAGATTTGCCTGCATTGGGCAGC
>JBCCVH010000041.1:0-5599 GCA_039195685.1 Bacteroidota bacterium
ATTCAACTAACAAAGGAAACTATTGATTGTGACGGATAAGGAAGGTTTTTTGTGGTTTCAGCAGATGCTTGGCACTGCTCAGCACCACTTTATAGTTTGTATAGTTTACGGTTTTAGCTATATTTCAGGGTTAACTAGGTATTCCCTGTCCGCAATCTACAAACTTTTTGGGCCTCTTGTTGTAAAAAAGGCATACCCACCTGCTCCAAAAAGAACAAGTAGGTATGCTTTTAACCCTCTAATAAAAAATAGTTTGTATGATGCGGTTTACATCATACCACCGCCCATACCGCCCCCAGGCATAGGAGCGTTTTTCTGTTTATCTTCCTTTTCTAGGACAATACAGTTGGTTGTCAACAAGACCCCAGCAATAGACGCAGCATTCAGCAGCGCAGATTCTACCACCTTGAGCGGATCAATCACGCCAGCATCATATAAGTTACAATATTGATTGGTCGCCACATTATAGCCAAAATCACCAGATTGTGCTCTAATCTTTTCTAGGATGATAGAGCCATCTAAGTCAGCATTACTGGCAATGGTCTTAATAGGTGCAGTCAAAGCTTTTTTGACAATATTAACCCCTCTGATTTGGTCTTCTAAATCCAGTTTTTTATCCCGAATAGCGTCTTCTAGTGCTTTCATCGCACGTACAAAGGCCACACCTCCCCCAGGTACGATCCCCCGTTCACTGGCAGCTTGTGTAGCATTGACTGCATCAACCACACGAGCTTTCTTTTCTTTCATCTCCGTTTCAGTTGGGGCACCCGCATATATAACGGCCACGCCACCTGCTAGGCTGGCCAGCCTTTTTTGCAATTTTTCACGATCGTAGTCAGAAGTAGATGCTTGAATCTCATAGCCTATCTGCTCTATACGGCTTTTGATCGCTTTTTTATCCCCATGTCCATTGACAATAGTGGTATCTTTCTTGGTAATAATTACCTTACCAGCACGTCCTAGATCACTTAATGTAGCTTGATCTAGCTCCAACCCTCGCTCATCCCCTACAATCCTGCCACCTGTCAAAATGGCAATATCCTCTAGCATATGGTTTTTATTATCTCCAAAGCCAGGGGCTTTTACAGCAGCTACTTTCAAGCCACCTTGTAGTTTGTTCATGATCAAGGCAGTGAGTACCTCGCCTTCCACATCTTCTGCGATGATGAGCAAAGATTTACCCGTCTTATGCACTTCGCCTAAGATAGGCAATGCTTCTTTTAATACACTCATCTTCTTTCTTACGAGCAGGAAATAAGGCGAATCAAGCTCTACGGTCATCTTCTCTGGCTTGTTGATAAACAAAGGAGAAATATAAGGCCTATCAAATTGTAACCCTTCTACGGTCTTTAGCTCATTTTGTGTACTTTGGGCTTCTTCTACAGTGATCACCCCATTGCTTCCCACCGCCTCAAAAGCTTTGGCAATCATTTGGCCGATCTCTTTGTCTCCATTCGCAGATATGGTAGCAATTTGTTCGATTTGCTTATTACCTTTTACCTGTTTGGCTTGTGCGGCTAATTCTTTTTTTACAATATTCGTGGCATAATCTATCCCACGTTTTAAGTCGGTAGGGTTTGCGCCTGCAGCTACGCTTTTAAGCCCTTCTGCATAAATGGCATGCGCCAATACTGTGGAGGTTGTAGTCCCATCCCCTACCTTATTATTTGTTTGAGAAGCGGCCTCTCTTAGCAAACGAACCCCAACATTGACGGCAGGATTGTGTACTTCTACTTTCTTAGCAACAGAGACACCATCTTTGGTAATATTAGGAGGCCCATATGTGTTGTCTAAAATTACATTTTTCCCTTTAGGGCCTAAAGTGCTCCCCACAGTCCCTGCTAATATAGAAACCCCTTCTAATAAGGCTGCTCTTGCTTTTTCCCCAGATAATATGCTTTCTTTTTTTGCCATAGTTTGTTGATTTTTAAAAATTTAGATACTTTCAATACAAATGTCAATACGATGCCATGTATCAACTTGTTTACAATAATAAAGAATTATAAGATTACATCAATGTCATTTTCATGCATCACCAAATACACTTCTTTTCCTATCGTGATCTTATGTCCACCATACTCCCTGTAGATGACTTTATCCCCTACTTTTACCTGCATAGGCTCATCCTTTCGGCCAGGCCCTACTGCTACAACATGCCCCTCTACTGTTTTGTCTTTGGCAGTTTCAGGAATTAAAAGACCACTCTTCTTTTTTTCTTTTTCTTCTATGGGTTTAATGATAACTTTATCAGCTATTGGTTTCATCTTCATAAGTAAAATTGTTTTTAGGTTTAAGTTTCTAGAATGTATAAGCACATTTCATACCAAACATTGTCCCGTCCCACAAATCGCTTAGGAGAGGCTGGAAGAACGCCATTGTTGCACTTCTACTGACAAATTGGCTGCTTGTCTATGCGTACAACCCATAGTCCGCACCAAATTTTTAGCTAACTAAGAAGAAAAAACAAGCTACAATTAAACATCATGTAACGTTCTTTAACCTTTATATAACACCATACGCGCATATCTTTGGTGGAGAATAAGGGTTTAAAAACAATGTATCCCCTTATTATTTTGGGTAAAAACCCAAAATAATCCTATCTAAATTTGGTCTATTGCAGCAAAAACTCATATATTTGACCACCCTTTTATTTTTTACGAACAGCATATGGCGATAAAAAAGAATGTACTCTATAGCGCACTCTGGAGAATGTGCGACAAACTACGAGGAGGAATGGATGCTTCTCAATATAAGGATTATGTGCTTGTGCTCCTTGCGATTAAATACGTCACCGACAAAGCAAAAATAAGTAAAGAGTTTAGGGATCTCGTTAAGCTTCCCAAAGGTGCATCTTTCGACGATATTTTAGCCCTAAAAGGCAAAGACCACATAGGCGAGGAAATGAACAAAGTGATTGCTAGATTTGCTGAAGCGATGGACTTACAAAATACTTTTAAAGATACAGATTTTAATGATGCTGGCAAACTGGGCAATGCAAAAGATAGGGTAAAAAGACTGACCGCACTGGTCGCCATCTTTGAAGATGAAAAACTCAATTTAGGTACACATAAGCGTAGTGGAGATGATATCCTTGGTGATGCGTATGAGTATTTTATGAAGCAATTTGCTACCCAATCTGGCAAAAGTAAAGGACAATTTTATACCCCTGCGGAAGTATCTCGTCTTATGGCCAAGCTGCTTGATTTGCGTAAGGCTACCCCAAGTGATACTGTCTATGACCCTACTTGTGGTTCTGGTTCGCTATTGCTCAAGGCAGCAGATGAAACACCTGAAGGGATCACTATGTACGGACAAGAAAAAGACAGGACGACCGCCAACCTTGCCCAGCTTAATATGATTGTACATAATCAACTCACCGCTTTGGAGGGGATCAAGTGTGAAAATACCTTAAGTAAACCATTACATCTTAATGAAACTGAACAAATGCTTAAAAAGTTTGACTTTATCGTTGCCAACCCCCCTTTTTCAGATAAAGATTGGAGTATTGGTGTTTCTACTACAGATGATCCCTATCATCGCTTTAAGCTAGGCATCCCTCCTAAAAAGAATGGAGATTATGCTTTTTTGCTCCACATACTAGCTGCTTTACAAGATGGCTATGGGCAAGCAGCTGTTATCCTACCACATGGTGTACTGTTTCGTGGTAATGCAGAAGCTTTGATTCGGAAAAACCTTATCCGAAAAGGCTATATCAAAGCCATTATAGGCTTGCCACCTAACCTCTTTTATGGCACAGGAATTCCTGCCTGTATTATTTTACTTGACAAGCAAACAGCCAGCACACGCCGCCACATATTTATGATCGATGCAGCGCAAGGTTTTATAAAAGATGGCAATAAAAACCGCCTGCGTGCACAAGATATCCATAAAATTGTGGATACCTTCCGCAACCGCACTACCTGCCCGAAGTATAGCCGTAATGTACCTATAGAAGAAATCAGTAATGCAGAAAATGACTTTAACCTTAACATCCCCCGCTATATCGACACCATAGAAGACGAGGACCTACAAGACATCCAAGCCCATCTGCAAGGCGGCATCCCAGCTGATGATATTGCACATTTGGCTTCTTATTGGGAAGCTTTCCCCACCTTGCAGCAAGCCCTGCTCACCCGATGCAAGGATGCGGATTACTATCGATTGCATAACCCAGTAGATGAGATTATACCCACCCTAGCCCAACATCCTGCTATCCAGCAATATCGACAACAAGTAGCAGCCACTTTTCAAGAATGGTGCAAAGACGTACAGTCTACTTTAGAAAAGTTTGCACAAGGCAGTAACCCCAAAAAATGTATCCATTTCCTATCGGAAAAACTCCTTAAGGCTTTTGCCCAAATCGACTTACTCGATGCATATAGCCTCTATCAGGGCCTAATGGACTATTGGGAAGACACCTTACAGGATGATTGCTATACCATAGCCATGCAAGGCTGGCAGCCAGAGATTACCATGCATAGCCCAAAGAAAAAAAAAGAATGGGATTGTGATCTTCTCCCTAAAACAATAGGGATCGAGCACTTTTTCGCCACACAACAGGCTAAGATCGACACCCTTAAAACCTCACTAGAAGAGATTACACAGCAACTTGAGCAGCTACATGCCGAGCAGGTAGGTGAGGAAGATATCTTTTCCGAAGTAAAAGGCCACAATGGCAAAATCACAAAAATCTTGCTGGAGAAACGCCTTAAAAACATCGCAAAAGAGCCTGAACATCAGGAAGAGTATACGCTTCTGACACAATATCAGTCTTTATGTAAGCAAGAAAGTAACCTAAAATCCCAATGTAAAAAACAAACTACCGCATTAGATGAGCAACTTCTCCGTACCTATCGAACCCTCACCGCAAAAGAAACCCAACAGCTTGTTATCCACCATAAATGGTTTAAAGCTGTAGCGCAAATGGTAGAAGCGCAAGTCGACCAAGTATACAACCAACTTGCCGATCGCCTGCAAACCTTAGCTGCACGCTATGCAACACCTTTACCACAGCTCACACAGGAAGTGGATACCCTTACCCAAAAAGTCACCAGCCACCTTAATAAAATGGGCTTTCAATGGTAGGCCTCTATACTTTTGATATACAGATGAAAACTAAAAAAAAGATAGCAAAAGGGAGTTCCACCCAAAGATGGGCAATTAGGCGATTAGGGGATATAGCAGAAATAAAAAAAGGAAAACAATTGAATAAAGCAAAATTTAGTTCAGTTAAAAAATTTCCCGTTTGGAATGGGGGCACTAGTCCTTCAGGTTACACTAATCATTGGAACAATCTCTCTGATGTAATTACTATTAGTGAAGGGGGAGAATCTTGTGGTTTTGTAAATTTTTGCAAAGAGAAATTTTGGTGTGGTGCTCACTGTTATACTATAAACCTCATCTGTAAAAATACTTCCAAGTCTTTTCTTTTTCAATTACTGAAGTTCAACGAAAAAAGAATTATGAAATTAAGGATTGGTTCAGGATTGCCAAATATTCAGAAAACACACCTTAAAAAATTAGCTTTGGTTACCTCCCGAAACTTTTCCGAACAAACCGCCATTGCCCAAGTACTTTCCGATGTCGACACCCTACTACA
>JBCCVH010000042.1:0-5524 GCA_039195685.1 Bacteroidota bacterium
ACAAAGGTAACATTATCTATATTTGCTGGGAATACATATCTCGCACTCATTGAGAAGCAGTCACTCCGAATGATATAAAGCAACTAAGGCAATCAAGTGATAAACCTAATCTGCAAATTCAATTTAAGAAAATTTTCACCTCTTTTGTGCTGGTATATTAAACCAAAGTCATGCCTTGTACTACTAGCTGTCTCTAACTTCGTATTATCTAATAAATAGTCTTCAAACTCGTTTCTGCTGTATATATGATAGCAGCGTATCTCACCATCATTTTTCACTATCAAGTAACCCCCTGTGGCATCTAGTTTTCCAGTCCATGTTTTTGATGGAGTCATCCCTAAGGCTACATCTGTTAAAAATCGTTTTATTTTATAGGTATAAAAAGGATGGTTATTTGCCAAA
The DNA here is from genome assembly GCA_039195685.1 of Bacteroidota bacterium. Lineage (GTDB taxonomy): Bacteria > Bacteroidota > Bacteroidia > Cytophagales > Amoebophilaceae > JBCCVH01. Next base: position 403 of record JBCCVH010000042.1, read on the forward strand.
TTGTAATCTAAAGGATTGCACATTGCTATACTTTTCACTAAATCTGTTGTTTTTGACAAACTAGAGGTGAAAAATTTTTGTAACATGGCAGCGAGTATTTTGGGTAAGTCGCTATCGATCAAGGTCAGATTATTTCCAAAGACACTATGCGCTGTCTTGATAAAATGAAAGCGCCCTGAACACGCGCTAATAGCCTGCATTCGATCCTTTATTTTATGGCGTGTTTCAATCGCATTGATAGCTTTTATGCGATCAGTTGTCAAATTTTCGCCTGTGATTTTGTAAATAAAATTAGTCGTTTTGCCTGCATTTAATAGTGTTGATAAACCGCCTAGTTGAGATTTTATGCTAAACCCTAATGTGGGTGTTGTCCCTGTTCTGTGATCGTGGATCACGATGCTAATATCACGCTTGGTTGACGAACTGGCCTTTAATGATTTGCACTGAAACGAGTTGATAAAGCGTTCGATGGCAGGTATTGTAAAAGTGCTGCTAGTTGATTGCTTGAGCTTTGCCAGCAGCTGGGCAGCCTGTTTTTGAAAGGAAACGATTGGCAGTCTACATGTTTCGTTTTTTCCGCTTATTACCACTAGATCATCTTCATAACTAAATGCATAAGTCCCATCAGATTCCTCACGAAGCACTTTTATAATGGGAAAAACCAAGTGTGCAACTTTATTTAACTTACTATCTCCAGCATAAAGTTGCTTGTCCCCAATTAATTTCAATAGCGTGTATATTTCACTCCATTCTCCTTTATTTCCGCTTAGTGCCATTACTTTCTGCTAAGGTTTCTAATATTTTATTTGCAATCGCTCGAACGACAGGCACAACAACCGCATTACCAAACTGTGTATAAGCAGATGCATCAGCCACAGGAATGATAAAATGATCTGGAAACCCCTGCAATCTTGCCCATTCTCTTGGTGTCATTTTCCTAATGCCCTGTCGGTTTATTTTTCCTTTGATCCTTGTGATAGGCGTAAAATCCTTTAATCTATCATCAAAAACAAGATTTCTTTCCCTGCCCATACCTCCACAAACAACAGCATTAGCTATCCCTTCGTCAGCTATTATTGCATAGCCAAACCCATTACCTTTGCTTTGATGTCTTGCTTTGTGCGCAATCAGGGTATTCAAATAAGTATCTGAGAGATAATATTTTGCCGAGACAGGTTTGGCTTCTTTCACCTCTTTGAAACTTACTTTTTGCTTTGGGGCTGCTGGGTAGGCAAAATCTTGTACCCTCAAATCGCTTCTAAAACCTACTATAAATATTCTTTCTCTATTTTGCGGAACACCAAAGTCTTTAGCATTTAACACTTGGGGAGTAGGCACGTAGTAGTTAAGTTTTTCCCTAAGAAAGCTTAAAATTTTTGCCAATGTCTTCCCCTTATTATGATTACGTAATCCTTTTACATTTTCCAATAAGATAGCCTTAGGCTGTTTGCGCTGGATTATTTCAGCAACATCGAAAAAAAGTGTCCCCCTGTGATCTTTAAACCCTTCACGGTGACCAGCTATCGAAAACGATTGACAAGGAAAGCCCGCACAAAGTATATCGAACCCGTTGGGTATACCTTTTTTTGTTTCTTCTTTGGTGATGTCACCAAATGGGAGCTCCCCAAAATTGACCTGATAAGTTTTCTGTGCTTGGGTGTCCCATTCACTCGAATAAACGCATTGTCCTTCAAGACTTTGTAAGGCCATTCTAAAGCCGCCAATCCCCGCGAATAAATCAATAAACGTAAATTTTGGCTCTGCTGGCGTAGGAAAAGGCACATTTTTTTTAAAATTTACCATCATCTCTTGCAAGACCTCCTTTGCCATCTGTTGGGTTATTTCCTTTGCTGCACATTCGTACGCCATTTTTTGTTTTATATAAGCAACTGCGCTATCTTTATAAGCGTGTGAAGCCTTAGTGGTATGGTGATACAAGTAGTGTATAAAAGCAGCGCTGTCATTGGCTGAAGTGTTGACAACACCTCTTTTAAAGGTATCTCCCCTAATTTTCTTAAGTAATATCTCCCTTTTTAACGCCATAAAAAGACCGTCATATTTTCTTTTGTATCTCTATTGACATCGAACATCCCCATCTGCCATATGATGCGTAAGCCTCGCTTGACCTTAGCAATACATTAGTCAATACCCCTTTGGTAACCTCATCAACTAGTTTTTTTAGTCTTTTCTAGACACTAACGTTGCTCCTCACTTTGCCTAAACATACACAGCTAAGCCTTCTCTTTATGCCTGCCTCTTTCCTTTAAAATTGGCATTGAAAAGCAAGCAATAATACAAAAACATTTTTATTAATAAGACAATAAAGAGCACCCTTTGTGATCCAAACGATTTATTTTCGCTATCGCATCGCATATCGCCTATCTTTATAAAATTTGGAAGAAACCTAAAAACATAGTAGCTTAGGGGTGTTCTTCTAGAGGAAAGTGAGGCTGTTAATCACGCGTGATGAGCATTACTCATTTTTAAAAAAGTAAGGTTAGCTACATTTCGCAATACATATCTAGCACTCATTAACAACCAGTAAATAGTAATTAGTAAAAAATGATTGGTCAAAAGACGAATTACGAAGCCGTTATCGGGCTAGAAATACACGTACAGCTACGTACAAAAACCAAGATGTTTGCCCCAGAAGCCACCCAATATGGTGCTCCGCCCAATACGCAAACCAGTGCCATTACACTTGCCCATCCTGGTACCATGCCTACGGTCAGCCGAGAAGCCGTCTCCCACGCCATCAAGATGGGGCTGGCTTGTCAAGCTAATATTACCGCCCACAATTGGTTTGATCGAAAAAATTACTACTATTACGACTTACCAAAAGGTTATCAGATCACACAGGACAAAACCCCCATATGTCGCCAGGGGGAGGTCATCATTGACACCGCTGCAGGAGAGACGCGTGCTATCCCGCTGACACGCATCCATTTAGAAGAAGATACTGGCAAGTCTATGCACACGCCAGCTGGGGATAAGATGTTGGTCAATTTTGACCGTACAGGCACCCCCTTGATTGAGATCGTAACAGCACCCGCCCTGCATACAGCAGAAGAAGCTTCTAGTTTTGTCGCAGAAATACGGCGTTTGGTACGTTACCTAGGAATTTCTGATGGAGATATGGAAAAAGGCTCTTTGCGATGTGATGCCAATGTTTCGATTAAGCCAAAAGGCAGTAAGGTTTTGGGCAATAAAGTAGAATTAAAAAATATGAACTCCATGCGCCATATCCGTTTGGCGATTACCCATGAAATTGCCCGACAGATTGATTTGAAACAGGAAGGAACGCCTATTACGTCCCAAACACGCGCCTATGATGTACAAAAAGGAGAGAGCGTCTTTAAAAGGAAAAAAGAAGGGTTGACCGATTATCGCTTCTTCACCGAGCCCGATATTAGCCCTTTCTATGTAAGTCCTGAATGGATTGCTACCGAACGAAAGGCCATGCCAGCCCTCCCACGAGCGCTGATGAAAAAATTTATCCATACATATCACCTCAACCCTAAAGATGCTGCTGTATTGGTCGATGAAAAAGCTACCAGTCTATACTTTGAAGCTATATGCCAGCATACCCCCCATTACAAGCCTGCTGCCAACTGGGTAATCGGTCCCATTAAGTCTTATTTAAATAGAGAAAAAATAGCTTGGGCAGATTTTACCCTCACTCCGAAAACCATTGCAGCGCTGGTCGATATCGTAGCCGCAGGTAAAATTAACTTTTCAGGTGCAGTACAAAAGCTCTTTACGAAATTGGTAGAAAACCCTTCGCTCACCCTTGTATCACTTCTCAAAGGACAGGTACTTCAAATCAGTGACGAAGCGCAGCTCAATAGCTGGATCACAGCAGCACTGGACAAATATCCTGCTAAGATCAAAGCCTATCACGCAGGGCAGCATGGACTACTCGGCCTATTTATGGGCGAGGTGATGCGCTTAAGTGACCGAAAAGCTGATCCTAAAAAAACCATGACCCTGCTGACAAAGCAGTTAACCACACGGCAATAGATATGATGTAGCGCTCAACCAACCCTATTATTAAAACAAAATGGACATTAATACAATTCAAAAAGCACTAGAAACACATAAAGACCCTATCAGGGCCCAACACAGCCAGTCCTATTTTAAGACAGGACCAGGACAATATGGTGAGGGGGATATCTTCATCGGCATACGCATGCCTATCATACGTAAGTTGGCCAAGCAATTCCAAGCAAGTAGTTTGTCGACGATCCAGCACTTTCTCTATTCGCCTATCCATGAGGCGCGATTGCTCGCACTTATTATCCTACTTTACCAATATCCTAAAAAGTCCAGTACCGAAAAGCAAGCCATCTTTGACTTCTACATCACCCACCTCGACCAAGTGAACAACTGGGACCTAGTAGATGTCACTACCCCTGGCATTGTAGGTTGCCATCTATACCACCATCCCAAAGCCATACAACTTTCTACTTTAGCGGCCTCGAACAATCTATGGCATCGCCGTGTAGCCATGTTAGCCTGTTTTTATTTCATTAAACAAAAAGACTATACCCTGCCTATCGCCATCGCGCAGCAACTGCGCCATGACAAAGAAGACCTAATCCATAAAGCAGTGGGCTGGATGCTCCGTGAGATTGGCAAAAGAGACTTGGCCGTCACCAAGGATTTTTTAGACCAATATGGTGCTACCTTGCCTAGAACCATGCTACGCTACGCCATCGAAAGATTTAACCCCACAGAAAGGCAATACTACATGCAGCTTCGTTGATTAAAAATGTTGCAAGATTTGATCTAGTGTAGGGGCTAGGGATTTATTTAGATAAAGGCTTTTTTCGAGATGAGTTGGGTTTTAGCAAACTTGCCAAGTTAAAGTCTTTTTTGTTTTGTACAAAATCGAAGGGCGTAAGACCCTGTTTTGTTCGCAAGTTTTTGTTCACCTTATGCTTCATAATCAAGTCAAATATCACTAGGAGTTGATTGTGGACAGCAGCGATATGCAGCGGTGTGTAGCCGTGGTAGTCACGTGCATCTTTATCTAAATGATATACATTGATTAATTCATTGACCATATTGGCCAGCCCTGCTTCTGCTGCTAAATGTAGCAAGGTGGCACCTGATGTGTTGC
>JBCCVH010000043.1:0-5458 GCA_039195685.1 Bacteroidota bacterium
AATGGAACTACTATATTTGGGTAAATTGCCAAAAGGCAAGAAAAATAGTTTAAATCAAATTTAAATACATTTATAATGAAAAAAGCGACAAAGAAAAGTGTTATTATCGTATTCATGCTATCCTTATTACTGCTCAATATCCCAAATACTCGTGCAGCGACTTGGCTGGATGAGGGGCAGGAGGCACAATCATCCAAAAATGATACTGCTATAGAGACTATCCAAGGTGGTCTTTTCGCGAATATTAATTCAGACTGCTTTTGGCAATTAGTGAAAGAGAGGCTTGGCGGAAAACGCTTACCTAACCTTGAAGACAAGGAGGTTATACTGCTATTAGGCCAAACGGGTGTCTGGAAAAGCACTTTTGTTAATCGTTTGCTAGGCCACGAGTTTAACTGGGAATATGAAGAAATTGAAGAGACACAAGAACAGGAAACAGCTTGGTTCACTATTAAAAACGATAATGATAAGCGAGGAGAAAGAAAATTAGTAATGGCTAAAAAAAATCCCAATGCACCTATAGCAGATATAGGTAATGGCGCTGCATCTTGCACTACAACGCCTCAAGTTTATATCCTGCAGCCAGAAAATTTAGCATTAATAGATTGTCCTGGGTTTGGTGATACAAAAGGGGCAGCACAAGAAATTTTAAACTTTTTGATGATACGCCTTCTGATTCAGAAAGCCAAAGCGGTGAAAGCTATTATAGGGATGATACCTTATAGTGCTCTTACAGATGGGGGTAGAGGAGTACATTTTTTATACCTCGCAAAGCAATTGAATTATTTAGTAAAATTTGAAGCATGTTTACCCAATGTTGTTTGGGGAATTACAAGATGCCCTGAAGGTATTAGTTGCAAAGCTATTATTCGCAAAATAGAAGCCATAAAAAAGGAAAAAGTTAAAACTTTTAAAACAAGTCAGCTCTTTTCTAACGAAGGTGAAAAAATGTGCAAGAATAAAATATTACTGGAGAAATTGCTTGAAAATAAAGCTAATATATTCCCGCTTAGTCCGTTGTATGATCAAAAAGCAATCACAGAACTGAAAATAGCCTTAAAGGGAACTGAACGTATAAAGAAACCAATTGATAAAGCTTATTTCGATTTTCATCATCCTACATTAGATGTAAAAGGTATTATACGAGCTATTTTTAGCAAGCCAGAAAAGCTGAAATTAATAAATTCGTATAAGATACATAAAGAAATTATTCGCATCGAAGCGGAATCACGTCAAAAGCTAGTAGAGAACAAGGCTATTATGGATAATAAGCCCCGATTACGCTATTATATTAAAAATGCTATAGCAGACAAGGAGGCGCAGCTTAAGCAAGCTGAGCAAGATTGGAAAAATGCTGAAAAAGAAGCTGAAGCACTTCAAAAGAATGTAGATGAACTAACATGCTACCGCACTAAGCATATAAGTTTACATGCACGATATCTCAACGACCACAAAACGATTACTTACGATGATTTCCCTTTTGATGCCTGTACTTTAGAGGAATCTTATGATCAAGATAAGGTAAAAAAACTTAGTAAAGATTGCGATCCTGCTGCTGGCGTTTATAAAGCTGAATTTACAGTATCTGGTACTTTCATCAATTGGTTGCATAATAGTGCAACCAATGCCAATGTTACTGTAAAATTTTATGTCAAAAATAAATATGTTCAAGAAGAACTCAGGGCTCAAAAAAAACAAGAAGCAAAGCAAAAAAACGATGATTATGTTACAAAGGTAGGAGATTTAGCGCTAGCCAAAAAAGATATAGAGGCATACTTAAAAACCCAAACTCAGGAAATATTACCACAACAAATCCAAAAGTTACAAAGCAAAAAAAAGCAACTTGAAAAAGAGCTAGAAGGGGAATTGAATTGTATTTATTTCATCGGTGAAGTATATCCTTTCCTCTATCCAAATGTAGATGATTATTTTAACCATTTTGCAAAGGCATATAAGCATACATTCAAGCTTTTTGCTAAAGATGACAAAACAGCCACCTATGACTATACCCTACAAAACTATCCCTATCAAGTGAAGCCGATCCAAGAGAAAGCCCATTTAGACATAAAGAAGATGCCAGCAGCGTTGGATGCGATCCGCAACGCCATATCCACGCATGCACAATCGCATGCCCATCTCCCTCAATTGCTTGCAATGGTCACATACGATCGTACGACGAAACACTATTGTAAATACCTCTTTGCCAGCAATGGCTTTTTGGCGGACAGTCTAGCCCAGCAAAAAGCGCATGAGTACAACTATCATTTGATAAAATCACCATCTAAACCAGTACTATGGCAGGTGATCTCCTTTTTAGCGCAAACGCCTGAGCTGGTGCTGGAGCACTGCGTCTTGCGCAAAGAAGCTAATCTATGTCTTGCATGTGGACATATGGCCACGCATCTTTTAGGCCAAAGTTTACTCATGAAAAAGGGTGGATGTCAAGAACAAGCCTGTGCTAAGATGGTTGCTACGACTGAAGTGGCCCATGCTTTTTATAGCTCACGCTTCAGTGACAAGCAACGCCAAACGACCATCAATGCTGTAGGTGACATTTTTTTTAAAAATAATATATTAAGCTATAATAATGAGGACAATCAAAAAAAGGAGCACAAAGCTGCAGCAGTGTCCCTACCCCTAGATCAACTCTTGATCCCAGCCAATGGGCAATGCCTCTACACGGCGGTCATCATAGGCTATCTCCTCCCTGTAAGAGAAGCGGCAGATGAAGTTACTGCAAGAATAGACCAACTTTTTGGTCTACAGCCTGCCTACTATCTTAATGAGCTACACCAAACGCTACAAAATCTTACCCACTACCTTACCTACCTACAGTCTGATGCCTTTGGCACGCTTGTAACCGCTTTTATGACCCGTATGCAGATCAAAAAAGGCACTTGGGGTGGCCCACAGGAAATCCAAACCATCGCCGATAAGCTTCAGGTGAATATCCAAGCATATTATCCCGATCCTAGTAATCTTACCAATCTGGTGCAGTCTGACCTTACCAAGCCTTCCGAAGCGATAGCTGATATCACCTTGCACATTGTACGGGACAAGGTACATCCTGCAGAAGTTCTTACTCAGGCTGAAAAAGCTTCGGCGGTAGATAACCCACATTATCAGCACTATCGACTGAAGTATACCCTCCCTGCTTCCGTCTCAATGCCTGTGTTGCCTAGTACACAGCCCCCCTTAGCAGATAAAATTGGATCGCCACAAAAAAATCAACCCTATTTAGTAGAATGGTTTAAGGCAGCTGAAACTGGGAATAGAAAATTATTAGAGGAGCTATATGGATACATTGCGCTGCTACGGAGTGATGTATACGAACAATTGGATTGTGTAAAGTATCTAGGCGAACAAAGCACTGATATCAATACCAAAAATGAAAATGGAGACACTGCACTGCTATTGAGTGCTCAAAAAGGACATTTGGATTGTGTCAAGTTTTTAGCCCAACAAGGTGCTGATATCAATGCCAAAAATAAAAATGAAAACACAGCTGCGCTATTAAGTGCTTTTAACGGAAATTTAGCTTGTCTAAAATTTCTACTAGAACAAGGCGCTGATATCAATACTAAAAATAAAAATGAAAACACAGCTTTGATATGGAGTGCCAGATTTGGAAATTTAGATTGTGTCAAGTTTCTAGTGCAACAAGGCGCTAATGTAACATTGAAAGGAGCACAGCACAAAACCGCTTTACAATGGGCTATAAAAAGAGGTAAACAAGATGTAGCTGACTATCTATCAAACCTTGCGAAGCAAGGACAGCTTGATCAAGCAGTGCTAGAAAAGTGGTTTAAGGCAGCTAGAATTAGTAACAGACAATTGCTAGAGGAGCTGTATAACAACTATAATATCAATGTGAATACCAAAAATAAGTATCAATCCACTGCTTTGATATTTAGTGCCTATAAAGGAGATTTAGATTGTGTCAAGTTTCTGTGTCAGCAAGGCGCTGATATCCATGCTAGAGATGAGCAAGGATACACTGCTATGCTATATAGTGCCCTTAGCGGACATTTAGATTGTGTGGAGTTTCTACTTCAACAAGGCGCTAAGATGAATACTAAAGATAAGTATAAAAACACGGCACTGCTATTGAGTACGTACCAAGGACATTTAAATTGTGTCAAATTTCTAGTCCAAAAAGGTGCTGATATCAATATTAGAAATACGCAAAGAGACACTGCTTTGCTAGTAAGTGTCTACAGAGGATATGTAGATTGTGTAAAATATCTAGTCCAACAAGGTGCTAATATAGCATTGAAAGGAGGAGAGGATAAAACCGCTTTAGAATGGGCGGAAGCAAGAGGACAAGAAGCTATAGTCAACTTTCTATCAAACCTTCCCAAAAAGGAACAGCCCAATAGAGATGTGCTACAACAGTGGTTTGAGGGAGCTAAAGCTGGGAATACGAAATTATTAGCAGCGTTATATAACAACTATAATATCAATATTGATAGCAGAAATGAGAGTAACTACACTGCCTTGCTGTTGAGTGCCAAGGAAGGACAATTAGATTGTGTCAAATTTCTAGTGCAGCAAGGCGCGGATATCGATACTACAGATAAGTGGAGCAGCACAGCTTTGCTATTGAGTGCCCAGCAAGGACATATAGATTGTGTACAGTATCTACTGCAACAAGGCGCTGATATCAATACTAAAGCTAAGGATGGAGGTACAGCTTTGCTATTGAGTGCCAAGGAAGGACATATAGATTGTGTAAAGTATCTACTGCAACAAGGCGCTGATATCAATACTAAAGCTAACGATGGAGGTACAGCTTTGCTATGGAGTGCCTACAGAGGACATATAGATTGTGTAAAGTATCTACTGCAGCAAGGCGCTGATATCAATGCAAAAAATGAAAAGGGAGATACTGCTGCGCTAGTGAGTATCTATAAAGGGCAGTTAGACTGCTTAAAGTATCTACTCCAACAAGGCGCTGATATCAATACTAGAGCTAGAGATGGGGACACTGCTTTGCTATTGAGTGCCCAGCGAGGGCAGGTAGACTGTTTAACGTTTCTAGTTCAACAAGAAGGTGCTGATATTCATGCCAGAGATAGGTATGAATATACTGCTTTAATATGGAGTGCCCAGGAAGGATATATAGATTGTGTAAAGTATCTACTGCAACAAGGCGCTGATATCAATACTAGAGATAAGTGGGGAAGCACAGCTTTGCTACGGAGCGCTGGGAAAGGCCATATAGATTGTGTAAAATATCTCGTCCAACAAGGTGCTAATGTAACATTCAAAGGACAGGAGAACAAAACCGCTTTAGAATGGGCGGTAGCAAAAGGCCAAGAAGATGTAGTCAACTATCTATCCAACCTTGCAAAAAAAGCACAGCCCGATAAGGTGGTGCTACAAAAGTGGTTTGAGGTAGCTAAAACTGGGAATACGAAATTATTAGCAGCGTTATATAACAACTATAATATCAATA
>JBCCVH010000044.1:0-5452 GCA_039195685.1 Bacteroidota bacterium
CCGCTCAGCCCGAGCACTGGCGGAACTTAATTGCGTATGGCTAATTCAAAAAAACCTGCGCAACTGGCGTAGGCAACAGGTCTGCTTACTCATGGTTAATTGAATTATTAAATGAAAAACTTTATCCAAACATTGAAAAAAAGAGGGATGTTTCACGCTGCTACTGCAGGTACGGAAACCCAGCTGGCCAAGGAAAAAACAGCAGCTTATATTGGTTTCGATCCTACAGCACCTTCATTACATATTGGCAATTTGGCTACGATCATGCTGCTCAAGCATTTACAGTTGGCAGGGCATCAGCCTGTGATTGTGCTAGGGGGCGCTACAGGGATGATCGGTGATCCTTCTTTTAAAGCAGCAGAGCGTAAGCTCTTGAATATCGATACCCTACGGCATAACCAAGCTTGTATCGAAAAGCAGCTGCGCCGTTTCTTAGATTTTTCGGGGGATAATGGCGCATTGCTTGTCAATAATTACGATTGGTTTAAAAGTATCAGCTTTTTGGACTTTCTGCGGGACGTAGGTAAGTATATTTCGGTCAACTATATGATGGCCAAAGATTCTGTAAAAACAAGGCTTACAACAGGCATATCCTATACCGAATTCGCTTATTCTTTGCTACAAGCACATGATTTTTACCACTTATATACCCAGCATAACGTGAAGATGCAGATGGGTGGGGCTGACCAGTGGGGGAATATTACCGCTGGGACAGAGCTAATTCGTAAAAAGGCACAAGGTGCTGCCTTTGGCTTAACCACGCCGCTTATCGTCAAAGCTGATGGGACTAAGTTTGGGAAGACGGAAAGTGGGAATGTGTGGCTTGCGCCTAGCATGACCTCTCCGTATGAATTTTACCAATTTTGGATCAATACAAGTGATGAAGATGCCGAAATGTTAGTCAAAAGGATGACACTCTACCCGCTAGAAAAGGTTGAGGGTATCATTGCCCGACATCGGCTCGCACCACATAAGCGTATTTTGCAAAAGGCCCTAGCTAAAGAGGTGACTTGTTTTGTCCATTCAGCGGAAACTTATCAGCAAGTGGTCAAGGCAAGTGAGATATTGTTTGGTGTAGGGTCTAGTGAAGCGTTGCATACATTAAATGAAAAGCTCTTCCTAAGCATGTTGGCAGGTGTGCCTAAAGTGACCATAGACCAAAATCACACTGATTCTTTGACATCACTATTATCGTATGGCACCCGTTCTCGTATTTTTTCTTCTAAAAGGATTGCTAGAGAGGTTATTACTGCTGGCGGGATTAGGCTCAATAAGGTACAGCTGCGTGATCCTAATACACTACCAGCACTCGATTGGCTTTTTGGGAAATATATTTTAGTCCAAAAAGGGACAAAGCACTTCTTTATAATAGAAAAGCAAGGTTGAACACCTCTCCTGCTTAGCTGTAACCCATATTCCGCACCAAAATTTTCACTTAACTAAAAAGAAAAAACAGGCTATACTGCACCATACGAGCTATTGTGAAATTTTCTCTACACGTTCTATATACTCTGATGCACCTATTTTCCTGTAAAATGGCTTAAACATCATGCGACTTCTCCTAGCCTTTATATTGAGCCATAAATGCATATTTTTGGTGCGGGATATCGGCTGTAAATAGCTGCTTGCACCTCAATATCCTCTCGTTGTGGAGCCATGTTGAAGGGGTAGAGTAAGCTTATAATACTTGATGAAACTGGCTATCTAGTAGACACTATAGCAAAAAGTGTACTAATTTTGATGCGTTCGAGATTAGGATAAGTACGATCGAAGCCCAAACCAAGTTTTGCCAGTCGAACAGGAAAGCCACAAAAGGTAATGTGGTGTCATTCTTCTCAAATATCCAGTTACGCTTCGAAAAAAACCACCAATTCCTTACTTTTATTGACTTGACACAAAAGATACCCTCTTCTTTTAACCATGCTCTAGCATCAACTTTTGATGGAAAAAACCCTGCACCAGTGTAGGTGATGGTGTGCTCTTTCTCTGCTGTTGGGGTATATTTCCATGTATCAAACACGAGTGTATCCTCCTTTGGTCGGCGGGTAAATATATCTAAGGCATTGTCATCATCATGCCAAGCAAGCAAAATAGCATCTTTAAGGGTAAATTTGTGCATATTGTTGCCCTTGATGTTCGTACTAGCTTTGCGTAGTAAAGGTGTATGCGCTTTGTCTTTGTTCGCAAAAGCAGTGTAGATACTTTTTGCCTCGGGGTTGTGCTTATTAGCGACTAAAATAGCCACCCTACGTTCTGCAGAAAGCGCTAGAGAGCGTAAACGATGATCATGGATCAGGCTTGAGGGTGCGAGCACTGTGTGCACGGTTTTGGTTCGGTGATTCAATATATGAAGCTGCTCTTGTTTACGGGCATCAAATAAAAGGGTATAATAGGCATCTGCATACCAAATAACCAAAGAATCAGAAGCGAGAGCTTGATCGCCTCTCGCTTGGCAGCTGAGCGTATAAGTCTGTGCTTTTGCATCGATTTGGAAGTACTTTGCGCCGCCCTGTAGCAGCTGTTCGGGATTGTGGCCTGAGATAAATGCGCTGTACTTATCTTGCTTGTCTGTTGTATATAATGTGCTTCGAAGGTGCTTATTAGTTTTGTATATCCCATTTTTGTCTTTTTGGCCAAGCACTAAGTAAATTATTCCCTGTCTGTCTTTATCATAGAAGAGTATATTGTTTGATGCTTGATAGTCTTGGCCACCTAGGCCTACCACTTGTGCCTCTGTGTTGTTATTTATGTAAGCATTATTATCTGCTTGCTCTTCTATAGCATGTTTATCCTGACAATACACCCAACCCTCTAGCGCTTCTAGATGATGGTGCACAGGATTGTACAGATAAAGACTTTTGTTTTCTGCTGCGAACTGGGGTACAAAGTATATTTGCCTATTTTCTTGCGCTCCTATAGTGATGGTGCGCGCAAATGTGGTGTTAATGTTGATTAAGCTAGGCTTATTGTCAGTGATGGAAATGAGAGCATATTGTTGATAGCCTTCTATCAAAGTAGTATCTTGGCCTTTTAGCTTGTAGGTGTTGGCTTTTTGTAGCGATTTGTTATGTCCATCGTACCACCACGATTGTGTATCAGCATTGCCTATTTGTAGGCTTAGCAAGTGCTTTCCATTTTGCTTATATACTACATTATAAGCCACAAAAGCAGATGCTTCCTTAGTAAATCGTATAAACTGGTTAAGGTTATCCTGCCCAATGCACTTTACGTACTTATGGGTAGCATTTGTGTAGGGATCAGCAAAAGTGTAGTTGAATGCATTATAGTGCCAAGAAGCGGCACTTTGGGTAATTTTTAATTTGCATTGTTGCGTTTCTATGTAACTTTCTGATACGAAAAATGCTTTGCGCCTGAAATAAAGCTCCTCCTGCATATTCATAAAAACAACACAATATTCTTCAATTGTTATGATGTAATTATTCCCACCTCTATATTCGCAATAAAAAGCCTTGCTACGCCTGTTTTGATTATCTTCCTTTTGCCACCAACATGTGTGGGCTTTTTGGCTATATAGTAAGTTATACATTTGGTGTACCTCTTCTTCACTTCCTAAATCTTCATAGACTTTTATAGCATCATCTTCGATTGGGGATATTGCGAGCTCTTCTTCTGTACTATCATTATCATCACTATCAGTGCTCGAATCGCACCCATCATCTAGCTGTCTATTCGCCCAGAAACTACTGGCACTTGCTATGGCGCTTGACTCATCTACCTCTATTTCAGTCTGTTGTACAGTGTCGGTACTTTCCGTAGTGTGCTGATCGCTTTGCATGCGCAATATTGAATTATGGTCTTCTCCTTGTGTATCCTGAACCGTCTCATCAGAAGATGTGTTTGATGCCTTAAAAGTCGTAAGTTCAATCTCTACAACGGCACGGACATGCCCTATAAAAGGCAGAATAAAGCATAAGCTAAAGATATAAAAAAAGTATGTCCAGTGTTTTTTGATATACATAAATGTTGGTTAAGCGTGTTTAAAATCAATCCCCAATATTAAGAAAAAGTTAGGGCATCAACAAGGTTTATAGGTTAACTGCAAGAGATACTTTGCTGTACCCAAGCACCTATCTATATTCTGCACCAAAAATATGCGTTTATGGTGCGGAATATGAGGTAAAAAAACAAAGTGGCGTAAAAAATTGAGCAGCATATAAACAGCAACTAAAAAAGCTCATTGACCGTTTTAAAATTGGGCCATCAATATTTTTGCGTGACCGTTGCGCTATCTTCGATATAAATGGGCAGATGTGCGCCTTTATTGGTGCAACAAGATATTGTCCAGCTCTAGTAAGCTCATCTTAAGCAGCTTAGCAATTTGTGGCTTCTGCATACCACTTGCTAGTAGTTGTGTAATTATTTTTAGCCTTTCCTTTTGTTCGCCTATCTTGATCCCTCTCTCTTCACCCAACTTAATACCTCTCTTGAGGCCTTTTTCCCTTTGAAAAATCAATGTAGATCGATAATCTTTGTCCCGCTTTTCCGCTGCTTCATAGCGCGCCAATTCCTCTTGCGACCATCCAAAGCGGTCCAGTTGTGTGAATGCTTTTTTTATGGTCTTATCTTTGACAAGCAAGGCTAAATCCTTCTCTCCTATTTCCGCAGCATGGCAAAGGAAATAGTAAAACTTCTCTTCTAAAGTGAGTTCTGCCACTGATTTGGCCTGTTGTTTGTCAAATTTTACAAGATCAATAAAGGTAAAGCTAAACTTATCTAAATTGCACTCATAGGTTTCCTTATCAAGAATCACATGTTCACTTTTATAGCTTTTCTTCTTGGGAAAAATGTTAAAATCGCAAAACGCTAAAAAGATCACTTCCTTTAGGTCATAATATTGCCCCCCTTTTTTTGATTGATTGATAAAAGCTTTGGCTGCGTAATATTGCGCCCTAGCCTCAAAGCCCTCCACATGGCTTATTTGCATCTCTATAATATACTTACAGCCATCTTTATCTTCACAAAGTACATCTACTATACTTTGTTTACTTCCTGCAACCTCTGGCTCTTGCACAGGGCTTAGAAATTTAATCTGCTTAATAGGTTTGTGCAGTTGATTCTTGAGTACAGCATTAAGCATAGAGATTAAAATATCGCTGTTTTTTTCAGTCCCAAATATGCGCTTAAAAGCCGTATCGTTTTTAGGATTTAAATACTTCGTTATCATGTTGCAAATATATATATTTTTGAAAACATTAGTTGACCATTCCAATCTTTTCTGTGTGAAAAACTTTTGAAAATTGTAACATTTTTAGGACCTAATCGTATCTAAATTGAATATTGCAAGGTTAACTAGTTAACCCTGAAATATAGCTAAAAACGTAAACTAGACAAACTATACGGTGACACTGAGCAGTGCGAAACATCTGCTGAAACCACAAAAACCTTCTTTATCCGTCAAAATCAATAGTTCTATTTGTTAGTTGACTTTTGA
>JBCCVH010000045.1:0-5445 GCA_039195685.1 Bacteroidota bacterium
CGTATGAAAAAGTTTGTTTATATTTGCGGAGTGAGCAAGGTAAATCTCATTTAAACACTAACCATAAGATTGGGGGACCTTACAACCTTCCCACTTTTATGTAAAATGGGGCAAATTAAACATCATGTGACGCGCCTTAACTTTTATATTGAATCTACATGCCTATTCTTTGCTCCTGCCCAGCGGCTCAAAAGCCATTGAAAAGCGAAATTTTATTAGATTTGGGGAAAAAATATTGACATGACAATAATGTTGATGTGTAGCAATGCAAAATACGCTTTTTAGAGAGGCTTTATATAGCGTATCAATAGCCAAGCGTTTTATACAATTTTTTTAATAAAAAATTAATGCTATACACTAGATACGCATCATACCATAATGGATATTTACTTGATAGATAGTGGACTACATCTTGTTTACCTGCTTTTCTAGCCAATGCTAAAGCTGTATCTCCATTTTTATCCACGGCTTGGACATTAGCACCTCGTGAGACTAGCGACCTTACCACACTTATATGGCCTTGTTCGGCAGTCCACATCAGCGCAGTTGCTCCTATAGTATCTGTGGCATGGACATTAGCACCTTGTGAGACTAGATATTTTACCACATTTATATGGCCTTGTTCGGCAGTCCACATCAGCGCAGTTGCTCCTATATTATCTGTGGCATGGACATTAGCACCTTGTGAGACTAGATATTTTACCACATTTATATGGCCTTGTTCGGCAGCCCATATCAGGGCAGTTGCTCCTAGATTATCTTTTTCATGGATATTAGCGACTTTTGATAGTAGGTACCTCACACATGCTAATTTGCCGCTAAAAGCGCTATATAGCAAAGCAGTAGCACCATACTTATTTTTGTGCTGGATATCGGCACCTTGTGCTATTAGATACTTGATACAATCTAAATGGCCCTTGTAGGCACTCCATAGCAAAGCGGTGTTTTCATTCTCATTTTTGGTATGAATATTAACCCCTTGTGAGACTAGATACTTTACACACGCTAAATGGCCACAGCCAGCACTCCATAGCAAACCCTTATTTCGACATTTATTTTTGGTATCGATATCGGTATTGTGCTTATTATACAACGTTTCTAGTAATTCTCTATCCCCCTTTGTAACTGCATCATACCATTGCTTTAGCATATACTGATCATCTATATCTCCTTGCGTTTGATTCACTGGCGGAGGGGCATTTGTCTTGGTATATAAGTATACAGCTAGCCCTATACCTATAGATAAAAGTACGATAACCACTATAGCTATCTTCTTTATTAGCGGGGCATCCCACCAAAGATTGATAGTAGCGATAGCAGTAGTATCACTTTTTTGCTTTGCTACAGTTAAAGTTTGATCGGTAGGCTTGGCCGATTCTTCCGATACAGGTGTCGTATTTTTACTGACGGCAGATGGGGCTATCATCTGATAGACTACGATCAGACCAAATATCGCAAGTAATAATACAACTACATATTTTAATATACTATAATTTACTTTCATAAAATGCTTAAATAGGCATGGAGATTCGTGAGTATCATTATTTTGCACAATGGCCGTTTGCCGCACCTTATGCATTACCTAATAGATAGTGAACTACATCTTCTTGGCTTCTTGCTTCCGCCCATGCTAAAGCTGTCTTGTTTTTTTCTCCCTTCAATGTAATATCAGCGCCTTGTGCTACTAGATACTTTACAATAGCTAGATGCCCATTAAAGGCACTTTCTATCAAAGCTGTATCTCCTGCCTTATTTTGAGCATTAAGATTGGCACCTTGTTCCACTAGGTACTTTACAACATCTAGATGTCCATTACGGGCGCTCAAGATCAAAGCTGTATCGCCACGATTATCGCCTGCATTGATGATACTTTCTTTTTTTAAATCAAAATCTGTTTTATTTTTTTCCATTTCTTCAACAATCAATTTAACCGTCCTGAATATACGATGAAGGTTTTTACAGGTAGGTGACAATAGCTCAATGGCCGTACTAAGAGATGCGCTAGCCAAGCCATGGGTTATCTTCACTTTTGGGATAGAGGCTGTTGGCATCTTTTCCCACTAACAACTTTACATTGCTAAATGAGCGCTGCAAATGCGGCTATGCTTGCTTTTTTATATGCTTCTTAACATTCATCAACCATCTAACCATGTTTTTTTACGAGGTTGACCTATTTTTTTAAGCCACCCTCTGTAATTGACAATTAATCAAACCCTTCTTCTTCATCATTGCCATAATAATATTCTGTTCTTTTAGGATGGTCGGGGTATAAATCTTCGATACTATGGTACATAATATCATCATCGTCTGGCAATTCTTCTAAATTTTGCAGTACCCCTGCTGGCAAGCAATTACGCTCACAATAGTCTATTAATTCTTTTTTAGTCGCAGGCCACGGGGCATCATGTAAATAATCTGCGAGCTCAAATGTCCAATACATAATTTTGTTTATTTAAGGTTAAAGTAAATTGCACCTTTAGGCGAGCCCAAGATAATACTTTTTTTTAATTGTGCAAATTTTATGATATCAGTAGCATAAATAATGCACACTCCTGATAAAATTTTCCGCAATATATACTTTTTTAAATTAAAAATGTATTTTGCTATGCCTTTTTGAAGAAAAAAACATCTTAAGTAGGTCTATTAGGAAAAACTACAATAAATTGGGCCTATATATTTTCCCACTATAGGGTTATTTTTTATAGATATGGTAGCATCTACACATCGAGCTGGTTTTATTAATATCGTAGGCAAACCGAATGCAGGTAAGTCTACTCTTTTTAACAATTTGATTGCATACCCGCTTTCAATTACCTCTTACAAGCCTCAGACCACACGGCAAAATATTGTAGGCATTGCACAAGGAAAAGATTACCAAGCTATTTACATAGATACACCCGGCTATCTAACGCCGACTTATGCCTTGCAAGAGGTGATGCAGCGGAATGTAAACCGCGCGCTAGTAGAAAGTGACCTTATTTTGTGGGTGATCGACATAAGGGATGATACAGCGGATTCTTTTTTTAATCATCATTATGCACAAGCAAAAGCGCCTATACTATGCCTATGCAATAAAACTGACTTGGTCCTTCCCAATAAGCTAGAAGAAACGCTTGGGGCTTGGCGGAAACGTATTCCTACTGAGATACCATTACTTCCGATAATGGCCAAAGACCTTGCCCAAGTAGCTGCACTCACTGAAAAAATAATGGGGAAACTGCCAATACATCCTCCTTATTATAATAAAGAGACGCTTACGACCCGCTCGGAAAGGTTTTTTGCTGCAGAAATTATACGGAAAGCTGTCTTTACCTATTATAAGCAGGAAATTCCTTATAGCATAGAAGTGGTGATTGACAAATTTAAGGAAAAGCCTAATGTAATCCTCCTAGAGGCTACTATTTATGTAGAAAGACCAAGCCAAAAAAGTATCGTAATCGGGAAAAAAGGAGCTGCGCTCAAGATCGTAGGGACCAAGGCAAGGCAAGGGTTAGTGCTTTTTTTCAAAAAAAATATATATTTAACCCAACATGTGAAGGTTTTGCCTCGATGGCGTTACCATCCAAAATTATTAGCCCAACTAGGTTATCAATAAAGGTCAATCGGATGAAAAAAGATAAAAACTCAAAATAAGATGGACGTTCAAGAAAAAAATAAGCTCACCCCTAGCCATTCAGCTACTACGAAAAGATGTGAAGAGGGCAATGTGATTGCAATCGTAGGGAGACCTAATGTGGGAAAATCTACGCTATTCAATAGATTGATAGGAAGTAGACAATCCATTGTAGACGATCTATCTGGGATTACACGCAATAGGCATTATGCGGATGGAGATTGGAGTGGCTGCACCTTTACACTCATCGATACAGGGGGCTATACTACGGACAAAGAGCTGATGGCAAACAAAATAAGTGCGCAAGTGAAGGTGGCCATAGAAGAGGCTCATCTTATTTTATTTGTAGTAGATTGCAAACAGGGCCTTGTACCTGAGGATATGGTATTGGCGGAATATCTTAGGAAAAGTGAAAAGTCTGTATTGGTAGTAGCTAACAAAGTGGATAATCCCAAGAAAGGCTGGGATGCGCATGAGTTTCACGGCTTAGGGTTAGGGGATATCCACACTGTCTCGGCAGCACATGGGAATGGGACTGGCGATCTACTAGATGCCATGCTTCCTTTTCTCTCTACTCACAATGCGAGTGAAGAGCAGGACCACCAACTTCCTAAAATAGCCTTTATAGGGCGACCTAATGTGGGAAAATCTACTTTTGTAAATGCTTTACTTGGTAAAACAAGGAGTCTCGTAGATGCACAGCCACATACTACACGCTCACCTGTGAACTGCTATTATCATTTTTATAACAAAGAGCTGATCTTAGTAGATACAGCTGGTATTGCCAAAAAGAATCAAATAAGTGCTAAGACGATCGAATTTTATGCGCTAATACGTGCTATTAAAGTAATAGAAAAATGTGACGTATGCGTTGTATTGCTCGATGCCCAAGAAGGGCTCACCTCGCAAGATAAAAGTATTATCCATCTGGCACATCGCAAAAAGAAAGGGATTGTTTTACTGGTGAATAAATGGGATTTGGTAGAAAAAGACGAACATAGTGCTGTGAATTATCGCAATAGTATCAGAGAGGACCTTGGCTTTATTCGCTACATTCCTATTCTATTCACCTCTGGCCTTAAGAAAAAGAACATTTACCAAACGCTCACAAAGGCGCTAGAAGTTTATGAAAATAAGCATCATCGTATTTCTACACAAAACCTTATCAATATTATCCAGCAAGCAAGTGCGCGAAAGCAGCCTCCGCGTTATCGAAACAAGGCTATTAAGATGAAATTTGCGACCCAAACAAAATCTAAAAACCCTACTTTTGTGATTGGAAGTAACTTGCCAACGAAGATACCGACCGACTATAAGCGCTATCTTACGAACCAAATCAGAATTTTTTACCGATATGAAGGGGTGCCTATTACCCTCTTGTTTAAAAAGTATTAGTGATATATTAAAGTGTAACACATTAGTAGCAGGTCAGACTAGAAGCGGGAAAATAAACAACGCACAGGTATATGTAGTTAACCCTAAAATATAGCTAAAACCGCTGATTTTTTTTATCGTGTGGAAATAAAGAAAGGGGCTATTTTATAGCCCCTTTTCTTTAATATTATGAAAAAAGAGTAGGCTTAAATGTACGAAATAAGTTTTACCAATCAAAAAAGGGCCGTCCATTTCTTGACTCTATTCTTTCCTGACAGCTCTTTGTTGTTTCGAAGCTTCTTCTTTTAATTGTTCCCATACAGGGTTTTTACTTCGTTTATAGTCATTAATATTAAAAATTTTAGGGGGAACTAATTAGTTAACCCTGAAGTATAGCTAAAACGTAAACAACACAAACTATACGGTAATCCTGAGCAGTGTAGAGTATCTGCTGAAAC
>JBCCVH010000046.1:0-5438 GCA_039195685.1 Bacteroidota bacterium
CCCAAGAGGAGTATATAGCACGCACTGGAAGTGAAATGAGAACGAATAAGCTATTTTAAACCTTCAATCTTCAACGGCCTAGCAAAGTAGCCCTTCATCAGCAAAGCTAAAATAATCCTCATCAGTAAAAATAATATGGTCAAGAATCTTTAGGTCGAGTACTTTAGCCGCACTACTAAGTCTTTTGGTAATGTCTACATCGGATGGGCTCGGGGTAGTATTGCCAGACGGGTGATTATGGACTAAAATAAGCCCAACAGCATTGTAGAGAAAGCACTGCTTAAAAACTAAGCGTGGATCTACGCTGGCTTTAGATAACCCTCCTTTGCTTACTTGGTGCACTTTAATGACACGACTTTGGCTATTGAGCAGGATAACCCAAAACTCTTCTACTAATTTATTGGTCAGGACGGGTTGCATTAATGTATAGGCATTGCGCGCTGTTTTGACGAGCAGCAATTTGGCTTGGGAATCGTTTTGCAAACGGTTTGCCAGCTCCATAGCACTGACAATAAGCGCAGCTTTCGCATCACCAATACCGTTGAAATTTTTAAGCTCTTCTATAGAAAGCTTAGCGATAAAGGTTAGGTTATTATTATAGGTATTTAGTATTTCTGCTGCTACATCTACAGATGTGCGTTTTTCAGTACCTGAGCCGATAATAAGGCCTAAAAGCTCTGCCTTTGTAAGAATATGCTGACCTTTGGTGATCAATTTTTCCCTAGGTCGATCTTCATCATTTTTATCTTTAATCTTTAGGTATTGTTTGGATACTTTTGGCATGGCGATCATAAGCTGCTTAGGTTGATTCTAATTTACGATAATTTTCTAAAAAACGCAAACCATTACCAATTAGCTTCCTAGCGTATGCCTAAAGCACGTAGTGCGCGTGGCCAACTTTGCCATTGCCTCCTATTGCGTGGCAGGGGTTATCAAACAGAGCTCTATAGCAGGCTCCCACGTCCGATGAATAGCAGGCGTATAGCTTTCTATCATAATTTCGAGTGTAACCGATACAATACTGGCTTTGTTGAGATGTCCCCCGTACATATGCCCTTTTTTATCGGAAACACTTGCATGCAGATGAACCATAGTTTCTTTTGTTGTTGACTTAATGCCAATATTCCCTAGGCAAGAGACTAACTCAACCTCTTTGAACACATTTTCTTGGTAAGTTTTGGTTTGCCGATCGAAAAAACTCAGCCTCGCCACCGCTAAAGCGCCTATAGCACTTACGCGCCCAGCGGTAATCTGGTGCTGTGCTGCATAGGCTATAATACTTTCTAAAAGGGGCTCTCCTGCTTCTAGCTTGAGCAAATGGGTTGCTTTTGGCCTCAATATCTGTGCTTGCATATACTTTTAAATTTAACGTTTGACAGGCCATCATTGCCATGGCCGTGGCTGTGCGCTCTTCCAGCAAAGATAAGCAAGTTTGCTAAGACAGCAGCCATTTGCTATAAAAGTGTACATGGCTTTTTTATTTTTCGTACCTTTGCCTATTTACAGATAGATTCTTTTTGTTATCAATAAAAACCAGCTATTGAGTTGTTTGTCGCATCTTAAAAATACGAAAAATATTGTCTACGGATAGAAAGTTGTTTTGTAGAGGGGCCATAAAGAAATTTTGCTCTACGCAATATAGTGTGCTATAGTAGGTGTACTACAGAGAGGACCTAACTTGAGAACTAAAACAAACCTATTCAACGAAAAATGAGTGAAAAAAAATATATCATTGAGGTAATCAACCAATCGCAGCATCCTTTGCCAGCTTATAAAAGTGCTTTAGCAGCAGGAATGGATATTTGTGCTACTTTGGATTCGCCGATCACTATCCCACCTAAAGGGTGGCGTATGATACAAACAGGACTTTATATAGCGCTCCCCATCGGGTTTGAAGCACAGGTAAGGGGTCATAGGCAATTGGCGGTAACAGATGGGGTGACGATCCTAAATACACCTGGTACGATCGATGGGGATTATCGGGGTGAGCTAAAAGTATTACTGATTAACCATAGTAATACACCGTATACAGTTACGGATGGAGTCCCGATTGCACAATTGATGATCAAGAGATATGCACAGGCTGTTTGGCCAGCAGCTACTACAGCAATGGAAACTAAAACATCTGAAAAGCCCCTCTCAGCTATTAGTCCGTGTAAAGTGGAAGTGCAAAATCGGTCCCATCATCCTTTGCCAGACTATGCGAGTGCTTTAGCTGCGGGTTTGGACATAGCGGCTGCCTTGACTAAGCCTGTAGTGATCCAACCCAAGCAATGGGCTATCATACCCACAGGCCTTGATATAACCATTGCATCTGGCTATGAAGCTGAGATACGGGGCAGGAGCGGCCTTTCGATGCGCCATGGCGTTACTGTGTTAGGAGGGCCGCATGGCTTTAGTAAGGGGGAGCTGGATATAACACTTATGAATTATGGGGAAACGCCTTATCAAGTAGAGGATGGCTATCGGATTGCCCAGCTTATACTTAATAAGAATGTACGCATAGACTGGCGTGAAGTAACACAACTCGATGCCTTAACAGAGATGCATAGCAGTGCTGGGCAGGGTAGTGATATATGTGAAATTGGGGTACTCAATCAATCAGGCCATGCGTTGCCTGCGTATACACATGTCATGGATGCAGGGATAAATCTTAGCGCTGCTTTAGATGTCCCAGTTCATATCCCGCCTCAGCAGTGGGTAGAAATCAGCACAGGGTTGCATATCCATATCCCTGTTGGATTTGAAGGACAAATAAGGGGCCTACGTAAACTAATAGCTGAAGGGATTACACTCTTTGATAGCCCTAGCACCATCGATGCTGGCTATCATGGTGAGCTCAAGGTGTGTATTGGCAATCATAGTGCGCACATGTATACCATAGCAGATGGTGATCCTATTGCCCAGTTGGTCGTAAAGTCTGCTATACAAGCTGCTTGGCATGAGGTGGAACGCTTAACAGATACCGCAAGGGGTGTTGGCGGTTTTGGGAGTACAGGTATACAAGTAGCGTAGCTTGCTTGTCCTATTATTAACGTTCGCTTGTCCATTATAAGCAAGTCTTGAAAGGTCCTTTAAAGGGGGGCTGTACGGAAAAGTTTGTTTGTATTTGCGCACTACGCAGGGGAAATCTTATTGAAATCCTAACTATAGGTGGGGGACTACTATTAAGTGTTTTGGTTTCTTTTTTTTGTATTCTATGTAAAACTTTTTAAATTTAAGTAAGATTTATTCAATTTACTAATACTTGTGTTATGTTAGCTAAAAAACAGAAAAAATATGTGCTATTTTTATGGATTGCTTTATGGTTAGGCGCTTTAAGCAGCGCTAGTAGGCTCCAGGCAACAATGCTTAATAGATGTGCCAGATTGGCCAGACAACACATCATAAGGTATCAGCAAAAAATCAATAGGCGGCAGATGGCACTACATCAGCAAGCACAGTACTTTATTAGTCCTTTGCAGCACTGCCAATATGTATCGCCCTACAAAAAACCTCCTTATAATCGTGCGCGATGTAAAATTCCTTCTTCAGCGGATGATCCAGCACCGCATCTCACATCGATGATAGAAAAGAGGAGTGCAGCTAGCTTACCTTCTGTAGAGATTGGGCATCCCCGCTTTCAAGAACAGTACAGGCACAATTGGTGGAAACGTGGTGGTGTATTGCTTGCGGGTAGTCTAGCGGGCTTTATCATATACCATTATAGCCAAAAAAAACAGATCAATGCAAGAGGCTATGAAGAAGGGTATGCTTCCATAGATACGTTTGAATATACAATAGATCATTTAGCCAATCAGCAACCTTGTATACAAACAGATTATGATGCTGAAATTCTCTATAATTCAACAACCCAGTTACTCTTTGAAGTACAGGAAAAAATAATACAATGTAAATTAATCTCCTTTGCGGCAGGCTATCCTCTATACCAAAATGATTGGCAGCGATATAAGCGTTTAAGGGATAAAGCAGAATCTCTTCTGCGGAGTTTATGTCGGAAAAATAGCAACCTTACCCGACTAGAGGACATGCAAGAGCTAGAAGATGCTTTTTTTGTCCCCGAAGGCAGCGAGAAATATATTATCGAGGGCTTTTTAGAAGGTGTGGGGAAAGCAGCAGTCGATATCCCTAAAAACGTAGCCAAATCCGTCAAATTTTTTGTTTGGGATATCCCCTATTGGTTGGTAAAAGAAACAGTAGATAAAATGATAGACCCCTTACTAGGAGACTATCACTTATTTCGCCAGAGAATCGATAATTATCATCGGGATATTAGGGGCTTTAGGCATAAATATGAGAAAAGCCAGTTTGAGGGAAAAGAGATTGTCACAAGGGCAAGCGAGCTTATCATAGAAGCATATGATATTGAGTTCGATATCGATGTGTTTAAAGGGAGATGCAAGCACTTGCGCAATGATGTAAAAGAAGCGCGTAAGACCTTGCTGGATGAATTCTGCCTCGAATGGACAAGGAAAGATATGCTGACTCGCTTCGGGGATAATATTGGCAGAATGTCCCCAGCACAACGGGCCGAGTTTTTTGGCTATATGATGACCTCTTTTGTCACAGATATATTACTCTTGGATTTTCTCAGTGATATTGCTGGATTAGGTGAGCTGAGCAATTTAGGTAAAAATAGCCGCTTAGGCAGATGGTTTAGTAAGACAAAAGGAGGGCGTGCGTTCTTTAAGCGAATCAGAAAAATTCACCAACGTTTGCGAAAAATTCAACTTTTCAATATCAGGAAAGGGACAACTACCGCGCGAAAAGCAAGGATGTTGACCTATCTTGAGGAGCAACTCAAGGCCCATCACGTGAATGGAAGAGCCATTTCTACGATAATATTAGAAGATCGTACGGTTTTGTACTCTTTTACGTCCAAAATACATGGCAGTGAGAAACATTATACGTTGATGCGGGAGTTCGCTAAAGAACAAATTATGTCAGGAAAGTGGACACATGTATTTGGGCATAGAGGATTGTTGAAAAGTTTAAAAACAAGCTGTAAAAATTTTGAAAAAGTACTTAAAACAACAGGTCGATATATGCCTGATGTGCTTTGCCTTAGGGTGCATAAAGGTAAAATAGTAGAAGCGTATGTGTATGAGGTACTTAGCGCCACACAAAAAGAAAAAAAACTAGCAGAAAAATTAAAAGAAATAGTTAGCGAACTCGAAGAGTTCATCCCTAAAGTAAATAAATACCTAGACCCAAGTCTTAAGAAATCTTTCAATAAATAAATATGCCCTATAAAATACCTGCTCTATTCCATGTCTGGTTTCGTTTCTATCTAAGCCAACAGCTAGATCGGTCCGATGTGATCGCCTTGCTCGATTATGCTGAGAAGCTAGCCCATGAGGTATCGGATAAGCCCTTAAAATCAATCGTGTTTAAATTTGCCCAGGGGACCTATGACCCAACTACTGGAAAATATGCCG
>JBCCVH010000047.1:0-5281 GCA_039195685.1 Bacteroidota bacterium
AGCAAAAATGGTCGCAATTAATGCTTTAAGGAAGAAACTTATTGACCGAATCTATGCTTGTGTGCGGAATAACCGAAAATACGAAAAAAATTATACCAAACGCTTGACAACGTCATAGAATTCCATATGTAGCTTTGTTTTTAGTAACTATATTAAATCTGGAGCGCTATAGATATAACTATGGAAGAAAGGCCAGTCAAACAAGGTTAAAGACGATATCCATAAAACTTCCAGTAAAGCATGGACAACCTGATTTTGAATTTATGACACAATATATACAGGGATTACCTTATTCAAAACCGCTTATGTACATAAAACACATCGAAAAGAATTAATATGAATCATGACCCACAACAAATAATGCGTTTTTTGGGGAACTACTACCCTGCGATATCGCAACTCTACGATTACGCTAAAGCGCAAAACTACAAGATAGAAGCGTTGCAGCTGGAAAACATGCGAAAAGTGCATGGAATCAATAAGCAGCTGGAAGAATATAATATCATTAAGTGGGCCTCTGATACAGGAGGCTATTATATGGAAGAGGCGTACTTTCGTTTCTTGTCTTTTTTGAAAAAGGATTTTTCATTGGATTTGCCAGAGCAGCTGGATAAATATAGGGTCTCTTTTAAGGCGTTGCTAGGGCGTTTGTGCCAGACATCGGTAGAAGAGGTAACACGTGTGGCAGAGATTAGTGACCGCATTGTAGATGAGTTGATACGCTTTCGAGGCCATCTCAATGAAAATACCAACTCTCTAGAAAAAGCAGTAGATGCCTTGCGTGCGGGCCAAGATGAAAATGAAGACTATGCTAAAAAGATCGCACAGGCTACGTATTTGATCGATACCTTTTTGCAGCCGATGAACCAAATTTTAAAATCGAATAGCGACTCTATTATCTCTTATCTGAATGAGCTGCGAGATTATACCTATCAGCAAGCTCAACTCTTGCCCGATCCTTATAGAGGAGCGGCTTTTCGGAAGATACATACCCACTTGATGATCGCAGATGGGGAGCTAGAAAGGCATCTCAATCGCTTGATCCGAAACTTACTACCATTGCTAGAGCAGATGCGCATGCGCAATCGTATCTTGGCTGGTTTTAAAAAGCTACGCGATGCTCATATACGGCGCGATTATGACTTCTATCTAGAAGCTTTGCCTAGATTGGTGAAAAAGAAGTATCACTATCCCTATAACTTTTACCGAGAAGCAGATGCAGATGGGATGTTGTCTGAAATGGGTAAGCAAAGGCTGGTCTTGGCCACACCTGTCAAGAGCTCCCCAGATTATTGGGTGGTCCATGTGCATGAATATAGAGCTGCCTTGCTAAAAGCTTTGCCTGTGACAGATTTTTTTGTTTGGTGCTATGATGCCCTTGCGCAGCATAATCCAGGTAAGTCTATTTATATGACACAATTTTTCCAAGTGGCCAATTTGCTTTTTGATCACGAATTCACAGCAGCTATAGAAAAAGGGCGCAGTGGTGTGACCTTAGAAGATGCCCAGTTGGGTGTACCGAGAATAAAATTAACCTTTAAAAAATAATGATTATGCATACTGAAGTTTATCCAGCACAACATCGTGAGATCGTTGCAACCTTATTAAGCGGGAAGTTTATTGTAGAGAAGTCGCCGCTTTTCGCTATCGTAGATCGCCATCGAAATTTTTATATAGCATTTTTTAAGCAGTCGTATGACTATGAGCTAGATACAACCAACAATTATTTTTTCTTGACCTCTAAACATACGGATGAGAAAGGGTCTCGAGATTTTATTCTCTTTTTGGCGCTCTTGGCATATGAGTTTCATAACGAACGGCGGGATTTTATCAAAGAGCTAAAAGAGAACGTTTTCAGTGTAGCCGAGATAGAGAGCTTGATAAAAAATGCGACCAAGTATGAGGACCTACTCAAAGGCACTTCTGTAGAGGAGTTTAATACGTTTATTAAAAAGTGGGAAAATAGAGGGGTACTCTCTTTTGTCAATGAAAAGAGAAAAAAATTTCGGTTTAATGATCCGATCGACACCTTTTTACAGGTGGCTGACCAGCTTTGCGACAAGCATCTCAAAGAGGAAAATAACGTGCTGGTGGCAGAGGAAATTGAGGATTAACAGGGGCTACACCATAATAATAGTGACTAGCAAAGCGTAGCTAGCTATAGGGTCTATTTTCTAGCTATAAATTTTGTGCTGCTCGCTAAACTACCTATATTGTGCCTACAAACATGTGCTTGCTAAGCGTATGTTTACCACAAGATTGTGTACATGGAAACAATAAAGGTGGTAGTCTTTGCAAATAAATTGTAAACAAGCCAAAGCAACCATTAGCCAAATAACTAAAAGAGACGTTTTATTGCCAAACCAAACTATCATGATTAAATTTACTTTACCACAGCTGCCTTATGACTATGAAGCGCTAGCTCCTAATATAGATAGTGTAACGATGAAGCTACACCATGGCCGTCATCACCAAGGTTATGTGGACAAGTTAAACAATGCCTTAGCTGCTTATCCAAATTCCCCTAATGATTTGGAGACTTTATTGATCCAGATCAAAGACTATAACCTTGCCGTACGCAACAATGCTGGCGGGCACTACAATCATAGTTTATTTTGGGAAAGTATGGCTCCTGGAAGTGGTGTAATCGGGCCTAGTGGATTATTGCATGATGCACTAGTGCGTGATTTTGGAGGGTTCACTAGTTTTATAGACAAGTTTACTCAGGAAGCACAGCAGCTCTTTGGCTCAGGATGGACTTGGCTATGCGCTACCAAAACAGGGGATTTATCCATTATGAACACACCCAACCAAGACAACCCACTGATGGGAGACATCGTAGCAGCAGGCAAACCTATATTAGGATTAGACGTGTGGGAGCATGCTTACTATCTGCAATATAAAAACGAGAGGAAACGTTATATCCAAGCTTTTTGGCCTATTGTAAACTGGGTGAAAGTAGCGGAGCGCTATGCAATGATTATCGATGGATAGCGACAAACAAGCTCTCCAACCTCTTTATACACAAGGAAGCCGTACATGGTATCAACAGAGCTATGCTAAGCTAGTCCATTTGATAGGCGATCCACAGGAAGCAGAAGCCCTTACAAAAAGATTACTTACACACTATATTGGCTATACAGATGTAGGCCATGTCCTAGACAAGCCTATCTCCATATCTCCCCAGCAAGCGGCAGAGCTTCAACATGCGGTCCATCGGGTGGGGAAGCATGAACCATTACAATATGTATTAGGCTATGCGGAGTTTTGCGGTCGCCGCTTTAGTGTAGCGCCTAGTGTATTGATCCCACGCCCTACTACAGCGATGATGACCATGCACATCTTATCTGCTGATCATAAGGATGCCAATGCTCTTATAGACTTGTGTACAGGAAGTGGATGTATTGCGATCACCCTAGCAAAAGCTTTTCCTAAAGCAGCTGTACATGCACTGGATATCAGCCCTGCCGCACTTACGATGGCTAAGCAAAATGCTATCACCCATCAAACAGACATCATTTTTCATCAGTTAGATTTATTGAAAGCTGCCTTACCTGCAGGGCAATGGGATATTATCGTAAGCAATCCTCCATATGTCTTAATGAAAGAAAAGCAGGAGATGCATGTACGTGTATTGGATTATGAACCGCATGAAGCGCTTTTTGTCCCAGATCATGCCCCACTTTGTTTTTACAGACGCATAACCTCTTTAGCCCCCACAAGTCTCCGTAAAGAGGGGTGGTTGTATATGGAAATAAACGAAAGATGGGCGCATCAGGTCGCTGGGCTATGTATGCAGGCAGGATTAAAAAAAGTAACTATCTACCAAGATTTCTTTGGGAAAGATCGGTGGGTTGCTGCGCAAAAATGAGCTTTACACTCCTATTCCGCATCAAATTTTGAAAAATTTTTAGTTTTAAAAAAAGAGAAAGGGGCTATGGTACTACCCACCATAAAAGCATGTTTTAGTGCAAGATTATGCATTTAAGCTAAAAGTGTTTCCAACGCTTGCAAAGGCATCTGCAGCATTCGTGCAATTTCTTCTTTTTTGAGCCTAGAAGCGATTAGTTGCCGAATAATGACTTGCTTTTCTTCTTTTTTACCTTGCGTTACGCCTATTTGTATGAACTTGGGGGCTTCTTTTTTAAGTTTTTGTTTTGCTAATGCACTTGCTTGCTTTTTTGCTAAATCTTTTGCTAAGTCGTTCGCTAAATCTTTTGCTAATTTTTGTGCTTGTTGCGCAGCTTCTTTTTGTACTGCTAGTTGAAACATCATGGTATATTTGTTTGTAATTTCTGGGGCAAAGTTACTTAATTTTTCAAACAATTGTGCTGTTGCATGTTGATCGTTATTGATCATATAGAAAATGTTCTCTTCATCATCTTGGCCGTACTTTTTCATCAGTGGATATAGTATGGGGAGGATATCACAATATTCTCCTTTGGCCTGTCCTTTCAAAATGATTTGGGGTGCTGCAGCAGCTTCTTGTGTTTGGAGAGATTTTATGTCGATAGTATTTAAGTCGATCAAGAAAGGAGCTTTTAAAGCACATGTACAATATTGATCAAAATCTTCAAAAAGCTCCGCAATAGATTTGGGGCTTGTCCATGGGGCTTTGCCATGGTAGAGGACAAAAGTTTGTATAAAGGGGATCTTTTTATAGCCTTGTCTGAAATGAGCGCGTCCAATGGCTACATGGTATTCCCATATGCGTATCGCCATATTTTTGTCATGAGTGCTTTGTGCTTCGAGATGAATGAAGATATATATTTTGTTGCCTTTTTTGTCTTTGACAGAATATACGATATCAGCATTCCTTTTAGTTCGGTAGCGAGACGGCAGGAATTCGTTAGGCGCTATTCTGAGGGTGCTTAGGTCGAGCTTGGCTAGCAATTTTTTGGGTAGATTGTGTTTAAGGAAGGCAAGTGCCACTATCAAACAAGAGAAGTTGTGCTTAAAATTATCGTCATGAGAAGCCGCCTGTTGTATGTTTATATTTATCATTAGATATGGGGTGAATAGTCTTAGTACTTAATGTAATATAATAATTTTTTTACATATTGTCAATAGATAGTGCTTAGTTAACCCTGAAGTATAGCTAAAACGTAAACTACACAAACTATACGGTGGTGCTGAACAGTGACAAGCATCCGCTGAAACCACAAAAAACCTTCCTCATCCATCACAATCAATAGTCTTCTTTGTTAGTTGAATTTTGATTGCCACCTAGAAGTTAGCGTCTTTGGGCAATTATTTTTTTACAGCAATTGCAAGGTTTTAC
>JBCCVH010000048.1:0-5128 GCA_039195685.1 Bacteroidota bacterium
ATTTTTTAATGCTCCAAAAATACAAAATTTTACGCTAATCTGTATTCTTTTTCAAAAATTTAAAGTCTATTCAACAGTCCTAGGGTAAAGTGCACATATTCTTAAAGTATATTTCCGTCCTTATTCTAGGGTTATCTTGGCTCAAGTTAACGCTTTATCGCAACATTTTACGGGGGGCTTGACGCTCTCCTAAGGCAAGAGAGCGTCAAGCCCTAGTATTAATCAACTATCTCAACAGCATATGCCACCTAACTGATCGGGATGCGAGAGGGAAGTTTGTGCACAGCGTCAATTTTTTATAAAAAACTTTGTTGGCACGTTAGTTGTAAGCTGAGTAGACACATAAAAGCAAACTAAGATTATCTATCTATATAGTAGATCACTTTCGTTTTAGCGTGGATAGGTTTTATCATATAATAAAAAAACAACAAATGAGTACCCAAAATGACAAATTAACCCCTCACAAGCTAGTCAAAGAGCTTAGTAAATATATTATTGGACAAGAAGCAGCCAAAAAATCCATCGCCATCGCACTGCGCAATCGCTGGCGAAAAAGACATGCTGATGAGGCCATTCGAGATGAAATTTACCCCACTAACATTTTAATGAAAGGGCCTACAGGTACAGGTAAGACAGAAATAGCACGTAGGATAGCCCAAATCGCACAAATACCTTTTGTCAAGGTAGATGCTACCCAATATACTGAGGTAGGGTATGTAGGGAAAAATGTCGAATCTATGATCTATACCCTGACGGATAAAGCGATGCAGATTGTTAAAGGAGAGAAAAGAGAAGCTTTAAAACAGAAAACTAAAAAAATAGTAGATCAAATTATCCTTGATATCCTGATCCCACCTTTGCGAAACAAAAAAGGAGAAAAAGGAAAAGAAGAGGTCCTTTTAAATGAAAACACAAGAAAGCGTTTTTGGGAAAAGCTAATCAATGGTGAGCTAGAAGATCGTAATATCGATATTCATATCAAAGAAGCAAGTAATATTGGCCTTATCGGTGGGGGGATGATGGATGAAAAAATGTTTTTTTCTTTTAAGAACCTTATCAGTCGCTTAACTCCGACCAAATCAAAAAAGAAAAAAGTAACCGTAAGAGAAGCCCGAAAAATTCTTACAGAAGAGCAATTGGACAAGATGACCGATTCTCATCATTTAGCAGAAGAAGCCATTGCTAGAGCTGAAATGGGCATTATTTTTATCGATGAAATTGACAAAATAGTCAGTAGCACCCGCAGAAATAGCGGTGGCCCAGATGTCAGCCGTAGTGGTGTACAGCGCAATCTATTACCTATTGTAGAAGGGACACCTGTCGCTACCAATATAGGTATCGTCAAAACAGACCATATCCTATTTATCGCTGCAGGCGCTTTTCATAATAGTAAACCTACCGATTTGATGCCAGAGTTGCAAGGCCGCTTCCCCTCACGTGTAGAAATGCAAAGCTTGAAAGAAGAAGATTATTATAGTATTCTCAAAGAGCCTAAAACAGCCCTTATTGAGCAGCAAAAAGCCTTATTGGCCGCTGAAAAGGTAACCCTAAATTTTACAGAAGAGGCCATCAAAACTATGGCAAAAATTGCCTTTTTGCTTAATACAGAAAAGGAGAATATTGGCGCAAGACGTTTAAGGGCTGTGATGGCACAAGTATTAAAAGAAGTGGCCTTTGAAGTCCCAGAGAAGATACAGCCTAATACCACCGTAAATATTGACAAAAATTTTGTGGAGCAAAGATTAGAAAAAGTAATGCAAGAACATGATAGTAACCACTATGTCATCTAAACCCCCGCTACAAAAACTATACATGGCCAGCTATGCCAAACGTGACAAAATGGCATATCCTTTACTTAATAGCATATTAGTTAGTGTATCTTTAGCAATCAGCCACCACGAAAATCCAAACCATATTACATTTAAATATTGTGAACTATAGCCATCCGCCAAAAAAACGTTTGATCTTGCTAACTACCTTCCTTATAGGAGTGCTTATCCTAGGTTTTGCCTTTAGCTATAGTCGGTACAACAGCAATACCCACCAACCTGATCACCAGTCTTTAAAGACAATAACAGAAGATGATGCTACTTTTCTAAGCTGTGACCCTCAAGTGAAAGATATTTATACACGATGGCAAGCTATAAAAACACTTACATGGGAAAAAAATTACCATCTCTTATTCCAACCCCGCTATCTTTATCGCAAAGGCTACTACATCTCTGCACTGGCTTTATCTACCTTTAATATAGTTTGCTTGCCTAGTTTATTTGGCTTTATCTCATACATTTTTTGTTTCGAAGGCCCCCCATTTCTTACTGCTTGTTACATTGTATCCTTTTGCTTTCTCATCACCTACACAATCTACCAGTATGTTTATCACCTTTGTGAATATTTTATCGGTGAACAGCTGCTCATGCATGAAACCTATACCCCAGCAGCATGTCAAGAAATAGAAGCGCTGCTAACGGCTACTGTAAGGTTACTCATCCAGCGAGACTTCGCACCTTTGGTGAACATATCTGTAGACGAGATGGAAAGGCTAAAAGCAGCTCTATTGTCTGCGAAGGAAACGTACAATAAAGCTATATTAGCGGGAGCTTCTCTGACGATACAGCGCGAAAAAAAAGAAGCATTACAAGCATACCAGCAAAAATGGATAGCGGCGCAATATGCCACATACTACGAAAATGAATTGCTTCTACGCTTATTGGAAGACATACAAGAAAAAGAAGAGACAAGAGAAAAGGAATTTAATTGTGCAAAATTAGCCTAATATTTGCCCAATAAAACTTAGTAAAAAGATTACGAAAAAGGCAGTAGTAAGGCAATTATTTCACAAAAGGCAGCACATTCCCCTGTTTATAATGCTGCCGACAGCTGGCAATATAAGATTCATTACCACCGAGTTGTATTTGAGGCCCATCTTCTATTTTTTTACCTTTCGCATCTACACGGATGTTCATAATAGCCTTGCGCCCACAATGGCATATCGTTTTTACTTCACGAATTTCATCCGCCCAAGCAAGCAACCAAGAAGCCCCTTCAAAAAGCGCCCCTTTAAAATCGGTACGCAAGCCATAAGTGAGTACAGGGATATTTTCCTCATCTACAATAGCAGTCAGCTGCGTCACTTGCGCCTTAGAGAGGAATTGCGCTTCATCTACAAGCACACAGCCCAGCGGCTTTTGATGCTTTTGTATGTCTGCTTTCACATAAGAAAAAAAATCAAAAGCGCTATCACAGGATATCGCTTTTGATGAAATCCCAATCCGCGAGGCAATAATAGGTAGGCGACTGCTTGATTTGTCCACCAAAGGTAAAAAGAGCAACGTGCGCATGCCACGCTCTTTATAATTATGTGCTACCTGTAATAACGTTGTGCTCTTTCCCGCATTCATCGCAGAATAGTTGTAATATAGTTTAGCCATTTGTGCTTACGTTTTATTGTGCTTTTGCTCATTTTCTTGGGCATTTTTGTGCGTTTCCTTCAGGAAAAAGATCAGTACCAAAGCGCCTATAAGGCCTAATAGCACATGGGAAAAGCCATAGATATAATCTATTTTAGTACGTTGGGCTGCTGCTGCACAGAAAGTGGAAAATATCCAAGGCGTAAGAGATTGTAAAATAAAGATACTTCCTAAGAATAGAAAAGAAGTAATACTCATGGCTCTGCCGACAATGGAAGGAGGATTCATTTCAGTAATAGCAGGATAGCTGATTACTTGGGCGCTGATGAAAAGGCCTAAGGCTGGCAAGAGTATCCATAACATCGCAGTGGGCAAAGGGGTGACAACTAAGAGCACTATCGAGCAAATTAATGTACCTAAGGCACCTACCAACATAGGTTTTTTACGACTCCCCCATTTTTCTGAAATATAATTGGCCAAAGGAGCGCCTAATATGTTGCCCAAAAAGAAGCCTGTAGTAAGCGTAGAAGCTGTTTCTTCTGTTACTTGATGTATGCGCATGAGAAATTCATTCATATAAACTAGTGCGATAACGGAATAAGGCAGATTGATTAAGGGGATAAAAAGGGCGTATAGCCAATTTTGCCTGTTTTTGAAGGCTTGTTTCATACTGGCAAAGAAAGCTCCCCAAGTTTCCTTTTTTTGTAAGCCTTGCTCTTCTCCACTTGGGAAAGGGTGCACACACACAAATGCTATGAACCAAGTAAGCATAATAAGTAGGCTATTACCCAGCAGCAAATTTTGCCAAGTAAAGCGGGTATTGTGTAGCAACCATACAAAAGGGATATTTGCAAAAAGTGCTCCAGAGCAACCAATCGCCACCACAACCCCCATGGCAAAAGCTATTTTTTTCGGTGAGAACCATTGCTGTACCAATGAAACGCAGCACAAAAAGCAAAAAGCATGCGCTGCCCCAGAAAGAAAGCGAGCAAGGCAAAATGAAAAGAAGCAGTTACTTACGGCCATGCCTAAAGCACCGATAAAAGAAAACGGAAGACTAGCTAAAAGTACTTTACGTGTGGGGTAGCGGTCTACGATTATCGCCGCAGGGAAGACAAAGAGAAAGTTACCGAGAGAAAACGCATTGGCGACATACATTGCTTTGCTTTCAGGAATGTTAAAATAATTTTGTATGTCAACTTTTATAGAGTTTGGCACAGCCATCTGTAAAAAATCGAAGAAGAAGAACAGCGCAGCAGGAATACATACAGCCCAGCTGGCCCAGCTGTCTTTTTTACTATTTTTAAATAAATACATGCATGAATTAGTTAAAAAGGTTACAGATGTAATGTTTGCAATGCTTTTTCACTTATATGATGGATTAGCTTATCTTTTGTCAAGCCTTGCTAAAAGTCTTATTTGCATCGGACACAATAGTACAAAAAAAGCACTACCCTGCCAACAATTTAGCCCATTTGTGCATACTTTTGTTGAACCCGCTAGCAGTTAGCCTCTTTTTGGCTTTTTCAGATAGGCAGTGGGCTAGCTTAGCTACATAAGATCGGCTAAAATTTATGCGCAAAGCGAAGCTTACTCTTAAGAAGAGATTAACATAAATGTATTGTGTATGTACTAAAAGTGTGTATTTTTAACTTTTTAGATTATGTTTAACACACTGTATTATGTACTTTGAATAATTTTTTTACTATTAAAATATA
>JBCCVH010000049.1:0-5085 GCA_039195685.1 Bacteroidota bacterium
CACCAAACTTATGCTCTTCTTCATTCGGTTCAGCCGCTTCTAAGGAGTATGCTAGCGCAACGAATAGTAAGCAAATCAAGCAAATAATATAAGTTAATTTCTGTTTATATTTTTTCATTTCTATATTTTTTAACAATTAAATTTTAAACCCAATCTCATCAAAGACAGGAGGCAAATTTAGTTAAAATATACTAGAAGACCAAATCTCAATAAACTTTTTCCTTTCGATGTTATAAATACACCTAACATTATAAAACTCATATTCCGCCCCAAATTTTTCAACATTTTTAAGGCATGAAAAAGAAAAAACAGGCTATACCCCAGCATAGAAGCTATTTTGCAACTTGCTCTAAAGCTTCTTTGGTACTTTACTAGGCTTACTGCTATGCAAAATGGCCAATTTAAACATCATGTGCCTTGCTTAACCTTTGCACCATAAACGCATATTTTTGGTGCGAAATATGGGGTATAAATTGCATATTTCAAGGTTAATTTGTTCCATTATACTGCTTATCAATCACACGCTAAAGGTGGACTTTTGTAGCAGTATCGCCTAGGAGAGAGCGTTTTTATACAGGTACCTCTTTTGCTGGCTTAGCGACTGCCTTTTTCGGGCTATACTGCATAAAGATAAAGACCATGACAAACAATATCCCCCCCACGGTGATCATCGCCCCAGGCAGTGCACAGTCTAAGCTCGCAGCCAAAAGGTGCCCAAAAACAGCCAAGATAACATCGATCGCCAGCGTATAGAGCAGCAACGAGGTGACATTGGGCACGAAAAGGTAGGCTATTGCTGGTGGGATCACCAAAAAGCCCAAAACCAAAGGAGCCCCTACAATACTAAAGATAAATACCGTATTCACTGCCGTAAGCAAAATTAACGTATAATACCATCTTTGCGTACGCACTCCCACACTTTGGGCAAAATGATGATCAAAAGAAGTGAGCACCAAGCTAGGATAGGCTATAAAGATAAAAGTCACATTCCCGAGCAACAGCCCTAGCAATATATACATATCCAACGGGCCCATATCGCCCCACGTCTTAAACCCTGCTAAAGATAAGGATCCATACAATACACAATCCATATCCAAGTCCACTTTTTGTGCATATATGGCCAGCAAAACAATCCCTAAGGCAAAAAAAGAGGTAAAGCTAATCCCAATGGCGGCCTCATGGGAAATTTTGATGGTCACCTTTAAGAATGCGACCATTAAGCTCATCAAAGCCGCCGCCCCTATTGCACCTATCAGCATCACCATAGGAGCACGGCTCTTGGTCAAGATAAAGGCAAGCACAATGCCTGGCAGTACAGCGTGAGAGATGGCATCCCCCATCATCGATTGACCACGTAACATTAAAAAGCTCCCGATCAGCCCACAATTCACCGCCGCTAAGAAAGCGATCACAATAGTTGCTAGCACAATGTCCATACGGGCAAAAATAGATAAAAGAAAGTGCAATGGGCTTTTATATAAGAGAAAAACAGATTAAACCTGCTACCTATGTAGATGTAAACTAGATTAATACATTCAGTTGATCAAGTCATACAAAAATTAAAAAGAGCTCTTTTTTGCAAGTGTCAAATTTTTTTCATAGCATTGAGCTCGCTGTACGTTAAAGATGACAGCGCTAATCTAATGCATATGAATATAAAGTTTTTGTTAAGTATCGTGTTGGGTATATGTGTGTCACCCACTTATGCTGCCACTTTTGTGATTAATCCTACGCAACTTTCCTCATTTAATATTTCCTTTAAGGTTAAAAAAATAGCGCATGATGGTGAAGTAGTTATTTTTTGTAAAGAGCTACCAGAAGAAGCAAACCTGAATGACTTGCGCACCAGCCTGAAAACAGGCAGCGAATATCAGTTTTTTTATGATCAAACGCCACTATCCAATGAGCTTACTATAGGTGCCTATATGGAGAAATGTGCGCCATGGGAAGACAAAGGCGTTAATCTAATCGCTATTCCTCCTAGTCAAGTAGACTTTGCGATGCAGTATTTCCCTATAGAAAAAAAGTATCGCGAATTGACTCTGCTGGAGCGTTATACCTATAGCTCAGGTGCGCGAATATACTTACAAGTCGAAGGGTATGCACGTAGGGTAGAAAAGGAGCTAGATGCTCGCGTAGTGAACGGGATTAAGCAGCTAATAGCGCTCTATACTTCTATAAGATGTACGCCTTTGTACGCTCCCTTGATCAAAGAAGCTTTGTCTAACCCTAAACAAACAAAGCTGCTATTGACCTCTGCTTATAAGGAGCATGTCGGCAGTTTGATTTTTGATCTCTTGACCCCCTTTATAAGCGAAAATAAACCTTGCGACTTCTTGGCTATCTTGCCTGAAGAAGCTATCCGTTTTCTCTATATGCATAAAGATCATTTTTTGCATGTGAAGCTACTGCGTTGGCTTACCGATATACAGAAATCTCCCCTGCAGGTGAATGATATAGCACAGGAAGATCAGCCTTATTATCAGCTAAAAAAAAGCTGTATCGATAGTCTATTAGTCCATGAAGATCTCCCTACCCCAATTTTGAAAAAAGCGATCGCAGAGGCTAGGCGTATCAACGCATGGGATGTGCTGGTTAGCCTAGCTTCCCACGGCTTTTTAGACACTAATTGTTTCCCTGATACGAGTATGTGGGCACCTTGCACCAAAAAAACAGATAGATAATGATCTTAAGCGTTTCATCACATGTCATCTTAGCGCTGCGGCTAGTGATAGAGCAGTCTTTTTGTTGCTTGAGCAGCACTACCTTGCTATGCGTGCTAAGCTATCATACGCTACTTATGGGCAAAGCTTACAAAACATGTGTCGCTTACGTGCGTATACCTATACAAATATGGTGAAAGGGGCTCTACTGCTAGGCTTAGTATACGTAGGGGCTAAATATGTAGCCCGAAATTATTCTAACAAACCTACTATTGACTCAGATAATAAAGCGTAAAGCCAAGTAAGTGCGCCCTGCTGAATCTTCCCCTGTATATTTTTCATGTCTATGCTCAACTGTTTTGGTGTTTGCTTGGTTTCTTTTCGGGAAAAGACTATTTTTAGCCCCATGGAGATTGTAGCTTAGTTGGTAGAGCACTGGGTTGTGGTTCCAGAGGTCGCGGGTTCGATCCCCGCCAGTCTCCCATCCGACAACACACCTAAAACATGACAAGCGCTTTGTAGAGAAGGCGTGGAAATGTTTTTTATCAATAGGCTATGTTAACGAGAAGATTAGTGCGCATCAGAGCTATGCAAGCTTTGTATGCTTTTTTTATACAAAAAGAGAGCCTCCCTGCTACACAAAACCACACCGCACTGCTAGAAGACCAACTGCTAAAAGATATCGAAGTCCTTCGCGCTACCCATATACATTACTGGCAGATGATGCTTTTTTGGGCTACATTAGATGCTAAGGCCATCGCCAAAAAGTCCTTTTCTCCACCATGCAGCTTAGCTTCCATGCCCTTTTTAACTCAATTGAAAGATGACAAATTTTTTGTAAAATATCGCAAAGCTTATCCTTTTGAAGTACCTACCTCCTTATTGAAGCGTTGCTATTATGATCGTATTGTTCCCAATAAATTGTATGCAGCATACCAAACCAAAAGCAACACTTCGCTTAAAGAAGACCAAACCTTTCTTGCAGATTTTTTTACCACTATTTTTCAGCAAGAAAAGGCACTACAAGATTGTGTGAAAGAGGCATGGTTGGATGAGGAACTTTATAGCCCTGTACTAGAAAAGTGTGTATTATTTTTTATAGAAACATTTCCCAAAGGCATACCCAACAGCTTTTCCCTTTATCAAGCAAGTACCTTCAAATCCCCATGTGCTTTTTATAAGACGTTGGTTTCACATACATTGGATCAATCGGCACAATATGAAGAGACCATAAAGCAACATTCCCATCATTGGGATATTCACCGGCTGGTGTTATTAGATAAGCTCTTACTTAAAATGGCACTCGCAGAGCTGGAGGCTTTTCCTAACCAACCCAAGCCCATTATCCTCAATGAATATATTGAAATTGCTAAGACATATAGTGCGCCCAAGAGCTATCGTTTTATCAATGGGCTGTTAGATGTGATCATTCCTGATAAGCCTGCCAGCTAGTTGTCTCTAGCGTATTTAATCTAGATACCACTTTTAATGAGTCAACCTTGAACTATAGCTAAAACCGATGTGTTGCTCAGGTTTAAGCATTTGTTAGGCCAAGATAAAAATATCGATATTAAATTCTTATATGTAACAGCAATAGTATAAACATCTTAATTTTTGTCTCTCTTTTATGAATATTGTATATCAGACGATTTTATTTGTTATTTTATAAGAACTAGAGAAGGGTGTATTGTAGCACTTCTTTTGTTGTCCTCTAGCTTTTTTCTATTATCTAAAGAATGCCCAAAATAACTAAAGTATTAAAAACAAGAAAAATATGGATGCTTACCTTACTTGTAGTAGGTATTATTCCCATATTCTGCACCAAAAGTAGCAAAGCAAAATAATTCGATACATCAATGCTAACTTTGTTGAGGATAACAGATAAATTTTTGTTAAATTTGTTTTTTATTTATGCTTTTTTAAACTTTTTTGTTTGTTTTCTGTTAGATTAGCTACTCAGATTCCTCTAGTCCGTAAATAGACATAGTGGTAGTCCCAAAGTATCTGATAATTCGTTCTAAGAGCGGATTAAGATTAATCACTGAACCAAAATTCCGAGCATTTGCTTTTTTTATATGACGTTTATTGTTGGTATATAAGAATTTAATATTACGAAAAAGGAAAAAAATCCACTTTGCTGTTGGTGTTTGTATGGGTTTCTTCAGTTGATTTGGGACATACGCTTCTTTTTCTTTTAAAGTTTTTCGCAGCAGATATTGTGCCAACCTATAGGTAAAAAGAGATAAAACCATAACAGCCATCAGGGCATTCATCCGACTCTCTTTTTTTAAGAATACAGAAGATACTTCAAATGTATTGTCTTTTATAAAAGCAAAGCCTCTTTCTATTTTCTGTTGATTTTTGTATTCCAATAAAACTTCTTCATCAGATAATTCCTCTTTGTTGAGCTGGTTGGTAGCTA
>JBCCVH010000050.1:0-5084 GCA_039195685.1 Bacteroidota bacterium
CCGCACAAAAGTATAGATCGCTGGGTATTTTATACTTTGCTGGGCTACATTACGGCATAAAAAAGGAGGTAGGCGCACAAGTCACCAAGGCGAAAAAAGTGCCTAACGAAGTGGAGTAACCGCACAATAAAGCGCGGATGGCAATGAAAAAATTAAGCTAATAATAGGCGTATTGCTATCAATAGTACTTATCTTACCGATATAATGTATAAGGAATGGAAATATAAGGAAGTCCCTCTTAAAGCAGATGTGCAGCGACTGTCTAAGGTTTTAAATACCACAGCATCTATCTCATCCTTATTGCTACAGCGGGGGATTGGAGATTTTGAAACAGCCAAGTCTTTTTTTAATCCTACGCTAGCGCAATTGCATGATCCTATGAGTATGAAAGGGATGGCTACGGCGGTGACTCATTTAGAAAAGGCGATTGCAAAGGGAGCGCACATTTGTGTGTATGGGGATTATGATGTGGATGGGACTACTTCTGTGGCGGTGTTGTACAGTGCTTTGAAAAGCTTAGGCGCTTGTGTGAGCTATTATTTACCTGACCGTTATAAGGAGGGTTATGGGCTTTCGGAAGCAGGGGTAGACCATTGTATTGCGCAGGGGGTGGAGTTGTTGGTGACTGTAGATTGTGGTACTAAAGCAGTAGGACCGATTGGACGGCTACAAAAGGCGGGTATAGCCACTATTGTATGTGATCACCATCAGCTTGGTGCGGAGCTGCCAGCAGCGGTAGCGATGGTCAATCCTCAGCAAGTGGATTG
Source organism: Bacteroidota bacterium (assembly GCA_039195685.1). Taxonomy (GTDB): domain Bacteria; phylum Bacteroidota; class Bacteroidia; order Cytophagales; family Amoebophilaceae; genus JBCCVH01. Next base: position 768 of record JBCCVH010000050.1, read on the forward strand.
TCTTTATCCTTTCAAGGGGCTTTCAGGATGTGGTATTGTGTTTAAGCTTTTGCAGGCGTATGCACAAAAAAAAGGGGGTTCAGCAGCAGAGTTCAACAGCTATTTGGATTTGGTAGCGATAAGCATTGCGGCGGATATTGTGCCGATGGTAGGGGAAAATAGGGTGCTAGCATATCATGGTCTACGGAAATTGAACGAAGCGCCACGCGCTGGGATAGCAGCTTTACAAGGGAATAGTGGGTTTGATGGCAAGTATGAGATTGTGGATATAGTCTTTAAGCTAGCACCACGGATCAATGCGCCAGGGCGCATCAGCCATGCGAAAAAAGCTGTGGAACTTCTGTTGGCTTCTTCTATACAGGAGGCGATGCCATTAGCGCGTATAGTTGATGAAGAAAATACGACCCGTAAAACTTTAGACAGTGAATTATTGGCGGAGGCTTTGGCCTTGATGAAAGCGGATTGCACATTTGCGGAGCAGAAAAGTACAGTGCTATTTGATCCAAAATGGACTAAAGGGATCGTGGGGATAGGTGCGGCGCGGTGCATAGAGCACTACTATAGGCCTACAATCCTTTTAACGCAGGAGGGTGATATGGCGATAGGCTCTGCACGCTCTGTGGTGGGCTATAATATTTATAAGGCAATAGATGCTTGTGGGGATTTATTGACGCGATATGGAGGACATGCTTATGCTGCTGGCCTTGCGATGCCTTTGGACAACTTACCTGCTTTTAAGGCACGTTTTGAGAAGATTGTAGAGGCAACCCTCTCAGATGAGCAAGCAAGGCGTGTGCAGTGGATTGATCTTGTGCTTGCGCTAGAGGAAATCACGCCTGCTTTTTACGAAATTATTAAGCGGATGGGGCCTTTTGGTCCTAAACATAGGCGGCCTGTGTTTGCTACAGCGCCAGTGGAGTTGGTCAGCTATAAAATTTATCAGGGGAAGCATATCGCGCTGCAGGTGCGTACGCCTAAAAGTAGGCAGTTCTTTCGAGCTATAGGGTTTAATATGTCACATCTATCTGATGCTTTCTCAGTGGGAAAGTTTTTTGCTATTGCCTATACGATCCAAGAAAATACTTTTCAAGGTTATACCCGTTATGAGCTTTTATTGAAGGATATACAGGCTTTTAAAGCGCAACAGGCGTAGGTATTACTGGACTAGCTTAAGCCGCCGTAATAGTGTTTAATCGTTTTCACAAACTGGGCATCTAGGAGTGTGACCTGATGGGAGAGGAGATATAAGATGCCTATAAATAACCTAGTGTTATGGACGATATGGGCCCAAATGGGTATAAATAAAGCGCCTGTTCGCTGACGTAGCCAAGCGAATAGCATCCCGAGAAGAAATATAGAGACATTGTTATACCAATCGACTTGCCCATGGGCGATAGTAAACAATATCGCAGAGACCACCTGTACAAGGATTGGATAAACGCCTTGGAAGTGGAGTTCGTTGATAAGTATGCCACGAAATAGCATCTCTTCTGTAATAGGGCCTAGCACGCAAATGACCAAGCCTATCATCCATATGCCCCACCATGGTTTAGCGAGCGTGGGCCCTGGCTCTGCTACAGGAACAGCTGTTGTGCTGAACATTTCTTTTATAGTTGCGATAAATCGTTTCCAATGTGGGATGGCGGCTAACGCCGTTTCAGCTGATTTTTTGTCGAGTTGATCTTTCTCTACGGCTGTTACATACCCTAGATAGCATATCACCAGATAGAGGAAAGTACATAGGCCTACCTTTTTTAAGTTGATACCTTGCCAACGAAGGCCTAAATGTTGCCACATTGAGGTATTGGGGGTACGTTTTTCGATCTGTAGCTGGCCAGCAAAAATAATGGCCACGCTTACGAGGAGCGGTTGAATAAAAAAGACATACCATGGGATGACTTGGGGAGTAATATTTTGGGTCCAGCTTGTGTAAATGTTTGTTATCATCAACCAAGAAAACAAACATAGATAGCCTATGCGGATGTTATCCCAAGGCTTGTTACGTGAGAGGGGAGAAGCTTGGCTGGGTCTTGTGTGGATTTTATTATTTTTTTTAGCAATCATGTATTAATTTCTGATTAAAGAAATAGTAGGGGCAAATAAGATAACGAGGCTTGTGGTGACTATACCACACAAAGGCTTCTTAGCGGTGCCTAGCTATGAAGGCAATGTATAGCAAGAGCGGGCTTGTGCGATCAAGCCTTATGGTTTGGTTTATCAATCGATGATATCACAGGCTACCTACCCCTTTTTTTGCATTTTAATACTTAAACGGGATACTCATGTGATTACATTTATCCTAAAACGTTTCTTCCTTATTTTTTTCCGAATAATCTTTCTCTTATCGTGAGTTTTTGGTTTTCTTTCTCCCTCTGAGGATTGGCCACAATATATAACGCACCACCAACAAACCCCCTATGGTCTGCACCACCATGCGCCCTTCTGCTGTAAGGCTATGATAAGTATTGGATAGCCAAGTTTGTATTTTGCTTTCAAGAGCTTCAACAGGTATGTCACCAAAGCTTCCCTTATTGTTTTGGGATGTCTTAGGAGAGGGGGTATTATAGATTGTATTATAGATCATAAAACTTCCCATACCTACTATGATCACTAGTAGAATGAGTAAGAGATTGCGTATGGTATTGTTTTGATTACTTTCGTTATGTAGTTGTTCCATTATATATGTTTTTCTAATTATGTTTGGGAAAAGAGGCCTTTTCAAATATCACATTGCTCAAACGCCTAAATGCAGCCCTAGGAGGAATTTTTCTGTATCCTCAGGCACAGCTGCAAGCACCGAACAATTGCCCCAAATATAGGCATTAAAAATAAAAAACACAACAAACCTCTGTTAAAACACTGTAAACTAATTGTACATTAGACCAAAATTAAAAAAGCAACATCCTGCAAATCATTACAAGATGTTGCTTTTCAACACACATTTTTTTGTAGATAAATTTAGTTTATTAACTCTATTGGTTATGTACTACACTTATCTCCTCGGTTTCTCATCCTAGTTTTTCAATTTCTGTATTGGTTGCTTCGTTTGGGTTTTTATTTCCTTTAGACTTCCGCCACTGTTTAAATTTATTTACTCCTCTCTTAGACCATCCATAGTGCTTATTTAACAAACCGAGTGATACAACACCAGCTGTTATAATTCCTAGTTCCTTCAAAGATGGCTTTTTGTCCAAATACTTCCAAGCTTTATCGAAGTAAGTTTTGACTTTTGTGCTTTCGGCAGCGGCTGGGGCAGCTGGCTCATTATTGCGACTGGAAAAGGCCCAAAAGCCCGCTACAGCGAGAAGCAAACATATACCTATAACTGCGGCTTTATTTTTTGCAAACCAGCCTTCTTCCTGGTGCTCGCCTGTGTAATTCTCCTGTTCATTGTTTATCATATTTTCTTTTTTGTTGTTGTCTATTACCATTGTTAGTAGATTAAAATCATTGCTGTAAGATGAGGGAGCATCCCTTGAGGCTTACAGGGGCAAGTATAGTAATTTTGTAAGAGACAAACAAATATAACATACAATTGATGCCGATAGCACTTAATTGACAAAAAAATTCGGCGCATTTCGCTGTTTTCACATCCTGTCTGGCAGTGGAATACCGAGCATAAATTCGATTTTTTTTAATGTGTTAAACGCACAATAAGATAGGTAAAGACGCTTGTGCTGTAACGCTGGTGTAGCAGCTTGCAAGATCGGCAAGGCCGCATAAAACTGATTGTAGAGCTTGGCGAGGGTATAAAAGTATTGTGCTACGATAGCAGGATTAAGGTCAGCAGCTGCCTGATGTAATACCTCTGCCAAAGAGACCATATGGACAACCAACGCACGCTCTGCTGGATGGAGCGCTTCGGTAGTGTCAAAGGCAAAAGCAGTAGGCACAAGCAATTGCGCTTCTGCCGCTCTTCCCAGCAAAGTAGCCATACGCGCATGGGTATATTGTATAAAAGGCCCTGTATTCCCCTGAAAGTCGATAGATTGGGCAGGATCAAAGAGCATTCGCTTCTGCGGACTTACCTTTACTAAAAAGAACTTGAGCGCGCCGATGGCCAATGTATGGTAAAGCCCTTCCAGCGCTGCTGCGGTAAAGTTATCGGTCTTGCCTAAGGTGTTGGTTTGCTTGGCCGCGATCTCCAGCATCTCCTCTAGTAAACCATCCGCATCTACTACTGTCCCTTCGCGCGATTTCATCTTGCCACTAGGTAAGTCCACCATCCCATAGGCAAGATGATAAAGCTTATCTGCATAAGGACGCTGTAGCCGTTTAAGTACTGCAAAGAGCACCTCAAAGTGATATTTCTGCTCA
>JBCCVH010000051.1:0-5077 GCA_039195685.1 Bacteroidota bacterium
AATAAACTTTAAGAAATTCAATACAGTTCTACAAGGCAAAGGTAAATAATTAATCTCACATACACAAAATTAATGAGAAAAAACGACTGCTTATTTGAAATAAAAGGAACACCAAAGGCAAAAGATGCCCTAAAAAGCTAGCGATTAACAAGTATGTAGTGCAGCAGAAGCAATAACACAGACACTACATCCGTTATTATTTGCAATAAATAGTAAAATGCGTCTATAGAAATATTCTACTGGTCTTTCTAGTCACTGCGCAAATTTGCTGTGTGTTCTTTTGTCGCCAAATCTTCCGCTGTGCTATTACGCCCATAAGATTGTAATCCTGTGTGATCGGGTATATACTGCGCAGGTTTTTTAGGCGTACCTATCTTGCCTCTAGTAACCATGCCATACAACAGCCCCACCACTATGGAAAATATTAGTCCACATATTAAAAGTGTATTTTTCCTTGTGTGCTTATGAGTGTTTTCGCTTTGTGGCTCCAAAATTTTCTTAGCTTATATTTGTGTTTCTTCTGTGCTATAAGAGACGAAAATAGTTGCAGTTAACTTGTGGTTTCGTGGAGCATTTTATCCCCTTTTGCTATAGCCTGTGCGATGGTTCCGACCATATTAAAGGCAGCAGGAGGAAGGTAGTCTAGGTCGCCACTCATAATTTTATTAAACCCTTCAATGGTGTCTTCTAGCTCCACATATTCACCAGCAATAGAGGTAAACTGCTCTGCTACAGAGAAAGGTTGAGAGAGGAAGCGCTCTACTTTTCTTGCACGAGCTACCACCAGCTGATCTTCTTCAGAGAGCTCTTCCATGCCTAAGATAGCAATAATATCTTGTAGCTCTTGATAGCGTTGCAAGAGCGCTTGCACTTTTTGGGCACATTGATAGTGTGCTTTACCTACGATACTAGGATGGAGGATGCGTGAAGTAGAGTCTAATGGGTCTACCGCAGGATATATCCCTTTTTCTGAAATTTTTCGTGAGAGTACAGTAGTAGCATCTAAGTGGGTAAAGGTAGTGGCAGGCGCAGGGTCAGTAAGGTCATCTGCAGGTACATACACCGCTTGTATAGAGGTGATAGAGCCATTTTTCAGTGAAGCAATACGTTCTTGCATTGCGCCCATTTCAGAGGCTAAGGTCGGTTGATAGCCTACGGCTGAGGGGGTACGACCTAGCAAAGAAGATATTTCTGATCCTGCTTGAGTAAAACGGAAGATATTATCAATCAAAAAGAGGACATCATTGCCTGTCGTGCCTTCTGCACGATCGCGAAAATATTCTGCTATGGCTAACCCTGTGAGTGCTACGCGAAAACGGGCCCCTGGGGCTTCGTTCATCTGACCAAAGACCATCGTGGCCTTCGATTGTTGCAGAGCCTTAGTATCTACTTTAGCGAGATCCCAATCCCCTTTTTCCATGGCTTTTTTAAATGCTTCACCATATTGTATTACCCCAGAATCAATCATCTCACGCAAAAAATCATTCCCCTCTCGAGTACGTTCTCCCACGCCTGCAAAGACTGATAGCCCTTTGTAAGCTTTGGCTACGTTGTTGATGATCTCCATAATCAACACGGTCTTTCCTACACCTGCTCCGCCAAAGAGACCTATTTTACCTCCTTTGGCATAGGGGCCTAAGAGGTCAATTACCTTGATCCCTGTACGTAACATCTCTGTGCTAACGGAGAGTTCTTTAAAGGACGGGGGAGGTTGGTGGATTGATCTTTTGGCTTTGGTAACTGGGGCAGGTAGGCCATCGATAGGATCGCCTGTAACATTAAAAAGGCGGCCCCGTATGGCTTCCCCTACAGGTACAGCGATAGGCCCTCCTGTATCTTCTACGTCCATTCCACGGCGTAAGCCTTCTGTATTGTCCATCGCAATGGCTCTTATACAGTTTTCGCCTAAATGGCGCGCACATTCTAGCCAAATTTTTTCCCCGCTCGGTCTTGTGATGATTAAGGCATTGCGCAGCTTGGGGAGAGGTTGCCCTGCTGCAGTATCGAATTGGACATCGATCACTGGCCCTATGATTTGTACAATCTTTCCTTTTGTTGTCATTCGTAAAAATATTGCAGTAGAAGATTATAATTTTTTCCCCTCCTATCTTGGAGGCAAAGTTAAGAGAATAATTTGGCTTATGGAAATTTATGGCAGATTATTAGCCGTCATGAATGGTAAAAAACTCGTTGTCCATATGTGGCTTTGGCGGCGTACACGTACTATTGGGCAAAAATGAGGTGCAAGCGCTCCTGCTTTCGCAGAGCGCCGATCCTTCTCTTGAAATATTGTGATAAAATGATCAACTTTAGCCAAGATGATCCTACGCATAAGCATGGAAACATACCCAGAGGATGTGTACATTGATTGCGATCACATGTATCCAAGCACCACAAAAAGCAAGACAAGTGGTTGGGCGTTGCTCCTAGTCACACCGATAATGTGGATATCAATGCTGCCAAAGTTATTAAGCAGGAAGCCATACAATTTATATGAAACGCTGGGCCAGAGTTGTTGAAAAGAGCGTTGTGCGCGCTTACTGAGCGTAAACATGGAGACAACGTTAGATATACAGGCACCAAGGAGCCCTTGTGCAGTGTCGGCGAAGCGCGAAAAAAGAAAGTGGCTGAAGCTACTGGAAGGCCTTATACTTTCGCATAGGGTAGCTTATAAAAAATTACATCGTGCTTAACGGCAGACGAATAACTCACTTATGATTACTTTTTTTCGTTAAAAAGGCTGTTTTTTTCCGAGAGTTGATAAAGCTTTTTTGCATGATTTTTAGGGGGTTTTCAAAAAATAAGCCAAAACAAAAATTTTTAATAACTTTCTGGTTATCAGGGGGTTACGTTTTTTTATCTATTAATGTCTCTCCATTTTTTTGCGCTGTTTCTTGCATAGGTGTTTTCTTTTCCATAAATATGCAGCAGTTTTAATAAACCTTTAAACTAAAAAAAATAAATTTTAATCAAAATAACTATAATCAATATAAACATTAAACTATGAATATTATATCTAAAATAAACCTAAGAAAAGCATTGAGATTTTTCCTATTGTTAGCTGCTTTTTCTGTAGTTGTTCAATCCAGTAACGTAAGTGCAGAGGGGGACAATAATAGCAATAATAGCAATAATAGCAATAATAGCAATAATAGCAATAATAGCAACGATAACAATTCCTGGGCTTGGGGTGACTATTGGTATGTTTGGGCCTTCCTAGCCGTTGTGGTGATCGGTGGAATAATAGCCTATTTCTACATGAACAGAAACAAAGAAGAAGAAGCGTAAGCTTTTTTCTCTTCAAAAAATTAAAAAATAGCAGCTAGTAAGCTGCTATTTTTTTTGTCAATTGCTGAACATGGGCTAAGGTATTATACTTGCCAAAAGAGATGCGCATCACAGGATAAGTGCGCGGGACACCTAGTGCTTCCAGTACATGAGAGTGCTTTTGTGTGCCACTCATACAAGCGCTACCTGCCGATGCATAGATATGGGCGATGTCCAGCTGGAGTAATAAGGTATCACGGTATTTTTCCCAAGGGAAAGCTACATTAAGAATGTGCGGAAGACTTTCTGCTAGCGATCGGCATGCCCCATGGAAGATGATACTGGGGACAGCGCGTACTAGCCCTGTGATACAAGCTTGCTTAAGCTTTTGTATATGGGCCATGTGTTCCGTCCGCTCGGCTACTGCAAGTGATAACGCTTTGGCCATGCCGACAATATACGCCACATTCTCTGTGCCTGCACGGCTGCCTTGCTCTTGTGCGCCGCCATGTAGTAGAGGGGCTATTGGTATACCATGGCGCACATAGATAAACCCTACGCCCTTAGGCCCGTGAAACTTATGGGCAGAACCTACTACAATATCTACAGGGCAATCTTTAAGCTGAATGGGCAACATCCCTAGCGTCTGTACCATATCACTATGGAAGAGCGCACCTGCTGCTTTACAATAAGCCCCCACACGATAAATATCGGTAATATTCCCGATCTCGTTATTGCCATGCATCAAGCTTACCAATGCTTTAGGATATTTTTGCAGTAACTCCGCTAACCTTGGATAAATAATATGGCCTGTCGCATCTAGCGGTAGATAATGTACTTGGACGATGCCCTTTTTGGCTAAATAGGCAATCGGCTGGCGTACAGACATATGCTCTATAGGTGAGGTGATGATATGGGTGATCTTATTGGCCTCTACAATGCCTTTGATGGCCCAGTTATTTGCTTCGGTACCGCCCGAGGTAAACCAGATATTTCCTTCTTCTCCATGCAGGAGAGTTGTAATCGTGCGTCTAGCCTGCTCTATGGCCACTTTGCTGATATTGCCTAGTCGGTAGGTCATAGAGGGGTTGCCATAGGCTTCTTTCAAATAGGGGGCCATCGCTTCGGCTACACGTGGGTCCAGCGCTGTAGTGGCAGCGTTATCCAAATAAATGACCTTCTCTTTAATGCTTTGTAATATCATATGTATATGCTAGATAACGCAGCTATGCGTATACTTGTATAAAAAAATACCTACATTTATGTAGCTATATATGGGGCTAGATCGTGGGACAAAATAATACTTTTTTGGTGTAAAGTTGCCTTTATACACGATTCCTGCTGTCGATTTGTTTTTAAAAGCAGATAGTTGTAATATTGCCAGCATGTCTAAAAGAGGGCTTGTAGCTCAGTTGGTTAGAGCGCTACACTGATAATGTAGAGGTCCGTGGTTCGAGTCCGCGCAAGCCCACTTTTCCCTTTTGGGGCAATTTTATGCTCCTCAGCTGCCCGCTAATGATATCATACCAACTTAAAACCATCTAAATGTGGGTCCCTTTCCTTTGTACACAAAGAGGAAAGCTTATATATGGGGCTATTTGAAAAAACTATAGGGCTATTTTGGATCTAGCACAGTATGCCTAAACCCTCTCAATGCATAATAATGCCTACAAAAAACCACCCTGGTACAGCAAATATTTCCTAAATCTAATGGCTATTATGGGCAATATACGTAGCTCAAAATCCTACTTGAAATCACCATAAACTAGTGCGCAGCAAAGGACCTATAAGCCTTTGATACACAATTGGC